>JASFJF010000077.1:0-12328 GCA_050122255.1 Desulfobacterales bacterium | reverse complement strand
CCACGGTGTATCTTTTATAAAGAACTTTATCAACGGCCAACAATATCTGTCGCAAAAAATGAAAGATATCATGGTGCGCCCTTACAAACGAATTTTACTGATGCATGTGGCCGTCATATTCGGCGGTGTGTTGATTATGAAGCTGGGCTCGCCGGTGGCGCTGCTGTGTGTCCTCATTTTTTTAAAAATCGGTCTGGACATGCGGCTGCACCTCCAGTCATACCGATCGGCAAGTGAAAAGCAAAACGGGCAATTGCCCCAAACGAAAATAAGGAAGCATGATGAACCGTAAGTGTCCATACAAAGATCGCTGGGCTGGCAAAATTTATGTATGATATTGTGTTCATAGGCGGCGGCCCGGCCGGTGCCACCCTCGCCCGTCTTGTCGGCGACACAAAAATACGGCCAGCCCACAACTACGGTTGACGAAAGAATAAGAGGAGGTACCATCAAATGTATTTACTGGTGAATGTTGTGGAGCGCTCCGAACAATTACCTCGGATTATGGAGCAATTTGCGAAAATCGGCATCACGGGCGCCACGGTTTTCGACAGCACCGGTATGGGCCGGGTGTTAATGAAAACCCGGGCGACACTACCGGTAATGCAGCAGATCAATAAGGTCACCACCGATCTGGAATCCTCAAACAAGACCGTTCTGACCGTGATCAAAGAAAAGAATCGGCTGCACGAGGCCATCAAAATTGTCAAATCCTTATGTGGCGATCTGAGTAAACCCGGTAAAGGGATATTGTTTGCGTTGCCGCTCGATATTGTTGAAGGCGTGTCGGAATTGAATTCATCGGCTGGTAATGGATAGGATTCAGGTATTGGAATCTTTCAAACGCCGATAGGTTGTCACCATACGGATGATGAAACCCACCATCAGTGCCGCGCTGAACAGAATCATAAAATTGGATGCGAAAAAGGTAAAGATAAAATAGGACGGATTGTCAAGATGGTAGGCTGAGATCAGCAGCTGGATGCCAAAAACCAGATAAAAGCCGGCGATGACAATCAGAACGACCTGGCGAATCCACCAGTAGGTACTGACAGCCAGTGGCTGTTTTTCATTCTCATTTTCTGAATCGCCCATAGGGTGTCAATTTATCATGAAATCTGGAACTGTCAATGGTTCAAGCACAATCCGCAATCTGAGAATTTGGCCGGCACAGGGCAAAACAACTTGACGTATCCCATCGGGACCTTAGATTAAACATGGCTGCAGATTAAAATCTGTGGCCGGAGGTT
The DNA here is from genome assembly GCA_050122255.1 of Desulfobacterales bacterium. Classification (GTDB taxonomy): domain Bacteria; phylum Desulfobacterota; class Desulfobacteria; order Desulfobacterales; family JAHEIW01; genus JAHEIW01. Next base: position 11,078 of record JASFJF010000077.1, on the reverse strand, counting down.
AAAACGGTAATGCCATATCGACAACCTCCATTATGTCAGTATCGGGGCGGCCTGTCATTTGCCGGGCCGCCCTTTCTTGACAGCGCTCCTGGACCTGTTCCACATCCCCGATAACTTAGGATCTACTTGACTTGAATCTCATTTTGCATGATACCTGCGATGGCACCAGCTTATTTGCACAAAAGTTGCCATCTCAGGACATGCATCCACTATGACACTGCGACCTTCCAGCGCGCCTCAAAGCCCGCCGCTGAACTGGCGCCCCTATCTGTTGCTGGCCATCGCACCCCTGTGCTGGGCCGGCAATATCGTTTTAGCCCGGGGCGTTATCGATATTATTGCACCCGTTAGTCTTGCTTTTTGGCGCTGGACGGTTGCGTCCTTGCTGCTGTGGCCCTTTGCCTATTCACATGCCAGAAACGACTGGCCGCTTTTTACCCGGCACTGGAAAATAATGGTTTTTCTGTCTCTGGTCGGCATCTCCGGCTTTAACACCCTGCTTTACATGGCTGTGCACACGACCACCGCCATAAACGGAGCGCTTATCCAGACCACCATGCCGGCTGTTATCATTTTGATCTCCCTGCTGGCCTTTAAAGAAAAGGTCAGCCGGCTGCAAAGCCTGGGTGTCGCCTTATGCATATTGGGCGCCGGTCTGGTGGTACTGCGCGGTCAATTTTCAACCTTTTTGGATTTGTCCTTTGTCCAGGGGGATTTACTCATGCTGGTGGCTGTTTTACTGTATGCCTGCTATTCTGTCTATTTACAGCGCAGGCCCTCGATTCATCCGCTCAGTTTTCTGCTTTATACCTTCGTGTTGGGTGCTATTGGTCTGCTGCCATTGTACCTGTTGGAGTCGATGAACAGCCCGCCATTTGTGCTGAACTTGGAAGTAGCGGCCAGTGTCCTGTATGTTGCTACATTTCCGTCAATTGTGGCCTTTTTTTGCTGGAATCGCGGCGTGGATCAAATCGGTGCCAGTCATGCCGGCCTGTTTATCAATTTTATTCCAGTGTTTGCCTCCATCATGGCCATTATTTGGCTGGGCGAATCCCTCAGGGCCTTTCATTTGATCGGGATGTTGCTTATATTTGCGGGTATGGTATTGTTCAATCGCTATTAGCTTTTTATTCTGAGCGGTTTAACATTTGGACATTTTTACAGGTGATGTGATGGTTTCCAGTTCTATTGAAGATCTGAATGCCTTTCTTCCAGTGCAATATGGCGCTTTATGACCGGCTGCAACGATTTTGATTCCCGTGATTGGAATTTTACTAGTGGTGTTTGCCGGCAAATATGGCGCAAAGATGGTTCGATATGTCGGCCGCCTATTTGAGCAATACAAGGCTTATCCAGGGGATATAGGTAATCAACGCTAAAGCGCCAAGCAAGATGACAATAAACGGCAATGAGGCCCAATACAGATTTAGAACCGGTCTTTCGAAACGGATGCTGGCGATAAACAGGTTAATGCCCAGTGGTGGAATCGAGGCGCCGATTTCCAGGTTGGCAAGGAAAATGATCCCCAGATGAATGGGGTCGATGCCATAGGCCTTGGCAATGGGTGCCAGCAGGGGCACGACGACGACCAGGGCCGAAAAAATTCCCATGGTACAGCCCACCGCCAGCAGAAATAGGTTTAAGACGATTAAAAACAAGGTTTTACTCTGGATATGGGTCTTGAAAAAATCCAGCATTTGCATCGGTATCTCGGCATCGATGAGATAGTTGGTCAGGCCCATCGCAGCGCCCAGAATAATCAATACGGCACCTACCAAGACCATGCTTTTTTTCATAATTTCCGGCAGTGCCCTCCGGTTGATATCCCGGTAGATGAAAACTTCAACGAGTAGAACGTAAACAGCGGTAATGGCGGCCGCCTCGCTAACGGCAAACTTGCCGCTGTAAATCCCTCCCAGAACGACGAGCGGCAACGGCAATTCCCACAGAGCCTCCCGCAGGGCACTTAATACTTCAGATACCTGAAACCGGGTTTTGGGCACCCTGGCATGCACGGCCCGGCCGATGCCGAAAAACGACAATAGCACCACCAGCAAAATTCCGGGCAGGATGCCGGCAATGAACAGCTGATCAATTCTGATTCCGGCCACAATGGCATAGATGATCAGCGGCAGGCTGGGGGGGAAAAGTAATCCCAGGGTCCCCGAAGTTGTGAGCAGGCCCAGTGAAAAGGCTTCCGGATATCGGGTCCGCGTCATTGCCGGCAACAGGATGCCGCCGAGTGCGATGATGGTCAAACCGGTAGCACCGGTCAAGGCTGTAAAAATAGCGCACGAGATCAGGGCAATCACGGCGACTCCGCCGGGCAACCAGCCCAGGACCGCGTTTGACAAACGGATTAAGCGTTTGGGGGCGCCGCTTTCGGAAAGCAGAAAACCGGAGAACGTAAATAATGGGATGGCAACCAGTACCGGGGTGGTGGCCATCCGGTGCATTTCAATGATAATGGCCGACAGATCGATGCCGCCGGCATAAAACAGAAAAAGGGCCAGACCGCAAATGACAGCAAAAACAGGCACGCCGATCAGCAATAAAAGGATGGCGGCAAGGATGGCCAGCAAAATCATGACGGGTTTCCGTGTTTGATGTGTTTTGCAGGATTAACGATCATCAACAGCTCGGCAAAAAAGCGCATGCCAAACCGAAGCGTCATCATGGCAAAGGCAAGCGGGATAATGATTTGCGGAATCCAGAGCGGAATCTGCAAAAAGGTCTTAGCGCCCATCTGAGCCTCGTTTGATACAAATGTCCAACCGGCAAAAGCCAGCAGGGCGCATACCAAAGCGGAGATTAAACAGGAAAGCGCCAGGAGATAGCGCTTGCCGCGGTCCGACAGCCATCTTGAAAATACCTCGATCGTAATATGTTTACCCTCTCGGGTTGCCAGACTGGCTCCGATGAATCCGACCCACAGCACCAGATATCGAACCAGAGGGTCTCCCCACGCAATACCGCTGCTAAATACATTGCGGAGTATGATCTGTATAAATGCCAGCAAGATCATCACACTCAACATGACGGTTAGCGTGAATTTTTCAATCCGGCCAAGCGTGTCGTCCCATTTTTGCCAGCTGACCATTATTGGTTTTTCTTTCGATAGGTTTCTATGTTGGCTTTAACCTCATCCTGAATTTTTTGGGAAAAGGTCTGGCCTTCGAGCCGTTTGATGGCTTTGGCGGATACTTTTTTAAACTCTGCGACTTGGTCCGGTGTCGGGGTAATCATCTTGATACCCTGCTTGATCATTACCTGCATGGCTTCCTGGTTTTCCATACGGATTGTTTGCTTGAGTTGATTCATTTGGCGCTGCCAGACATCCATGACGATTTTCTGGTGGACGGGCGTAATTTTGTTAAAGATCTTTTTCTTTATGACAACCCCGCCAATGAGATAGATGAGTTTGACATCGGTAATGTAGCGGGTTTTGGTGAACCATTGCAGGGAAATCGCACCACTCGGCGGCGCGTAAACGACATCCACCAGACCGGTTTGAAGGCCCACCAGAACATCTGGGACCGAAAGCGGAATGGCCGAAACACGGGCCTCTTCAAAAATAATGCGTGTCATGGGCGCATCTTCCCAGGTCCAAACTTTAACTTTTCTAAGATCTGCGAGTGTGGCTACTGGCTTGGTTGACATCAGGCGCACAAAGCCGGCTTCCGACCAGCCCAGCAGGACATAATTATTTTGGTCAAAACCCTGTCTAAAAAATGTGTCCATTTGGGTCAACACAAAATCAACTTCCGCGTGGGACTCAAAAAGAAATGGAATCTGGAACACATCCATTTCGTTGAAGATAGCAGACAAACCCGCTGACGTCAGTGCAGCGGCGTGAATCTGCCCAATATGCATTTTGCGCAGCATATCTTTTTCATCACCGAGCACCCCTCCGGCATAAAACTTACAGCGCACCTGCCCACCGGTTTTCTGCTGTATCTCGGCATCGATGGCGTTAAACGTTTCAATCCACGAACTCCCTTCTGGCGCCAGAGTGGCCAGTTTAATAACAACCGGTTTGGCTGCTGCGGGCATCGTGGATACCACGAGCATAGATGTAATGATGCAGAGTCCGACAAGGGTCATCAAGGCGGATCGTTTCATAGAGAGGTCTCCTAAAAAAAATTGTTTGCCTGTGCGAGCAGTTTCTGCGCTTTTTGGTGAGCCACTGTGTTGAGCAAGGTTAATTGCGCGATTTTATCGGCCGGGGTAGCCAGTACTTTTTGAAGGCTGGCCGTAAACAACTCTTTGTCAAACGTTTTGCGGGCGTAGTGGCTGGCAAAATAAACCCGGGTCATGAGAAAAACATCCTGGCTGAATGTCAGGGCTTTTTTGAAATGATAGAGTGCCTTATTTAAATCACCACCGGCGATTTGCGGCCGGGAGGCCAACAATATGCCCATAAACAGATGCGGGCCGCCGTAATAGAATTGTTCGTCCAGTTTTAACACCTGCTTTATAAGAGCCTCCACCCGGGGCAGTTCCGCCACAGCGGCGATGGAACCCAAATTGAGTTGGATCCAGCTCCCCCAGCAGGTTCCGGCCCAAAACATATAGGGAACATCGTCTTTGCCCAGCCCGTTAACCGCTGTTTCAAATTCGTTGAACGGCCTGGAGCCAGGGTTTTTTAATCCGCGAATTTCGAGAGCCCGCAGGCCATAGTCTTTTGCTTTGGCAAATAAAACCCGGGCATAATCTTTGTCAGCATCTTCGATAAAGGCTGAGGCAAATGACGCATACGTCTGGGCCGCTGTGATCAACAGACGGGCGTTTTTTGGAACGGCCTCAACCATGCCATCGATCAACATCAGATAGGCAGGCATCCCCTCCCTGATGATCCTTAAATCGGATTGTTTGTTGGCTGATTTTGAGATGTCTTCCAGAAGCGTTGCAGTCGAGCCGACAGTTATTTTCTTGTTTGAAACGCAGGCGGCCGGAACAGTGAGCATAGATAAGGATGCAAGGATTCCAATCCAATTCATTGCTAAGCGCATTGTCGATACCTCAACGGTTCAAAAGCTCAGGCTACATGATCTTATATTGTCAAAGCGCACCGCTTGTCAACCTGCAGGGACCGCCAACGAGTCGGGTAGAATCTGAGATGTTCTGCATCCGATGACACTTGAAAACGACAAGTTCCTCATCTTATACACATTAATTTTCATGCAAGATTAGGTACCAAAAAAGGGTGGCCCAGTCTAACACTGAAATTGCCACCCTTTTAATGTGCATGAATTGAAAATTATATGTCCGGTTCAAGATCGTACTTATAATAATTATTCGGCGCCGCCTGAGATTTAGGTGTTGGACACCACCGCGAGAAACAGGCCAGCGGATACAGAAAGGCCGGGTATCTTTGCATACGATGTTGAATCAGATGCTTCTATTATTCAGCCGGGATATACGGAATTTCCTCTCCCCACCATCCGCGGTCATTTGACATTTGTGCATCTTCGGCAGTCGGATTTTTGTACCCGCCCCAGCTAAATTTGACATGATCCCAGTCTTTGAACAAAGAATCATGAGCCAAAAACTCATCGCTACATCCGACGAGCGCCAACCCCATGATCAGTAAGATAATCAACTTTTTCATTTTCTTTCCTCCTTTCTAAAATCTGCCCCCAATGCCCAGAAAATAGAAATCATCGACAACGCCAATATTAAGCATAATTCATTAAAAGACAACAAAAAAATGAACTGAAGAGAAAAAAAAAGATTCGTTCTTTTTATGTAGAAGTATTGTGCAAAAATCCTCATCCCATCCAGACGGCTTCTTCCCCGCAGATGGCTGACTTTTGCATGAGCCCGCCGGCAATGGCCTAAAGTTCGGCGCTGTAACTGCCGATGACGCATTCAGGTTTCATTATAGGCACGGCTTTTGCTTTTTTGAAACATCAGAGGACGCTTTTTCAATTTAAAAAATTATCTATCCATCCGCTAACTATTTAGAATTTTGTTTAAAATATTATCGGCCTTCGGATGTGTAAATTCGACAAACTGCATTCATAAGGCAAAAATGAACACACGACTGAGCAAATTATTCCTTTCCCTGACAGGTCTGTTTTTACTCTTGATGGCAACGGCCTGTTCCACCTCTTACAGACCGCAGATATCTCTGGCGAGGGATTCACTGCTGGCAAGTGAAGCCGAACAAATGCTCTGGCAAAAATCAGAGCTGGAACAGCGAATTGTTGAAAGCAGCGGTCTTATATATGCTGACCCGCAACTTGAAAGTTATCTGAATCAGGTGGTTGCCAGACTGATGCCTGAGACTGCACCGGCCGGCCTGGCCATTCGTGTGAAGGTTATCAAAAGTTCCTATTTGAATGCCTTTGCCTATCCCAATGGAATGATTTTTATTCATAGCGGGCTGCTGGCAAGAATGGAGAACGAAGCGCAACTGGCGGCTGTGCTGGCGCATGAGATGGTTCATTGCATCCACCGGCATGCATTGCGGGCTTTTAGAGAGTACATGAATAAACCGGTTTATCTCATCGCAGTTCAAAAAACTTTGATGAAGACCAAAGGTTTGCAGAAATTAGCACACTCGATGGGGATTACCGGAGCAATGGCGGCTGTCAGCGGATATGCCCGGGAGCTGGAAGCTGAAGCGGATCGGATTGGATTTGAATGGGTTCTGAGGGCGGGTTATAACCCCAAGGAAGCCCTCTCACTTTTTGACCAGATGCTTTTGGAGCTGGAGCAGGATGGCCGTGAAGAGCCCTTCTTTTTCGGGAGCCATCCCCGGATCCGACAGCGAGCCGATAATTTGCAAAATCTGTCCGTGCCTGCTATGATGAATATATCAGTGTTAAGTAAAAGCAGCCGTGCATTTTTTGTAAAGATGGATCAGTTACTGCTAGATAATGCGCGCCTGGATCTTCGACTGGGGCGGTTTCAGGTCGCCAGAGAGAGTGTTGAAAAATATTTGACCTTCAAACCGGATGACACCCGGGCCTATTTTTTGCTGGGCGAAATTCACAGACAACGCGGACTCTGCAGCGATGCTCAGGCGGCACTTGATTACTACAGCCGTGCCATTCATCTGGATCCTGGCTTTGCGGCCCCGCACAAAGCCGTCGGGCTCATTCATTATAAAAAAGGCCAGCACGCTTTGGCCAAAAAATTTTTTGAATCGTGCCTGCGGCTTTCGCCCAATTCCCCTGACAAAGCTTATATCAAAGGGTACCTAAAGCGATGCACGCTCAGCGAGGAAAGCTAATGAAAAGATTGTTGTGGTTCAGCCTATTGATTTGTGTTGTCAGCGTTTCGGCCTGCGCGCATGATAGCGGGCTTACGAAACCGGCGTCCTATGGGTATAAGGTCGATATTCCTGAAGGATGGCGCAAAATAGACAACAATCGCTACCTTCTGGTAACCAAAGATAACCCGTTTCAACAATATATCCTGATTCAAAACCGCCCCATCGGAAAAACATTTCGTCATACCAAAAAGAAAATGCGCATGACCATGCTTCCGGAAGAGGCCGCCCAGATCGTTATCGACGAGCTCATATCCGATCAAAATTTACTGAATCTAAAATTGCTGAATAACACTCCAGAAAATATCAACGGATTTGATGGTTTTAAAATCCTGTATACCTATAAGGACACCGAGGGTCATACATTCAAAACCCTGTATTATGGATTTATCAAAGAGGATACCTTTTTTAACCTGAGGTTTACAGCCTCGGATCGGATTCATTTTCAACGGGATATTGAAGCATTCCGCTTTATGCTGAAAAGTTTTGAGGTCGTTGAAGTCGAAGCAACCTGATTGACACGCAGCGTCGTGCGTTTCCTTGATGAACGGCGATATGCTTAATCGATAAAATATTGAATTTTGGAGTTGCCCAGTATTTGGCTTTCAAATTTGGCAGCAGCGTCTTTGGTTTTTAGTACCCGCACCCGGTTGTCCCGGGTGATCTCGTATGCTTCCAGGTATCCTTTTTGCTGAAGTTCCTTTAACCCGATGCGAATGGTTGATTTTAATTTTTTCATTTCCTGCGCATTGCTCAAATTAACCGCCTGGGCCAGGCGGGTGATGTCGGTTTCCGCCCGGGTCGCGTATAGCCCCTGATAAAAGCGGTAAAATGCTTTGCTGATGTCAGCTTTTAAGCGGCTTCTGAAGTTCATATCGATGTTGGTCACAAAGCTCTCTGCGTACATTTCCAGAAAATAAGGATTGATGACAATTCGAATGCGTCCGTCGGTCTGATCTTTATCTGCAAAACTCAGGATCGAGCCAGTCAATTCCTTTACCGTTTTTCTTTTCTTCCCTTTGCCGCTGAAAAGTTGTAAATCGATCCGGGTGCCCGCCAGTCGCTGAATACTTTTCCAGATTTTAGCGCTGTTCGTCCGGGTGGGATCGATGCTCGCAATCCGGGCCAGATCCGTCAGGGAGGTCTCGAAAGCGTCACTTTCATAGCGAGTCATCAGCGCCAGCAAACAAAATAAGACGGTTTCATCAAAAATAATCAGCAGTTCGCCCACCACCTGCATGCTGCCCCACGAATTGGTATCGCCCGAGTCCAGCCGGACGAGCGGCCATTCAATAGATTTGTGACGCCCTTTAAAATGAAACGGTGATACCCGTGTCAACATGGTGGGCATGAAGCTGAAAAAACGCTGCACAGGTGGCTGGCGGCGGATATGGGCCTTAACATATTCGGAGGCTTCCCGGATAATTTTTTTACCAGAGGGCTTTTGTCGAAGGTTTGCGCTTACCCGATCTGTTGGTCCTAAAACTTCTGATGGGATCGAAAGTTTTTTATCTCCGTTCGGCATCTGAGCCCCCTTTGATTAAACATCGCCTCAGACGAACAGGGCTATGTCCGTGTCGGCAACTTTCGGCAAAAAATTATATCTGAAGCGGCCCGTGAACAATCAGCCCACTTATGGTTTTGATCGTGTCGGTGTCGATTCTTATGGGTGGCCAGGTTGGGTGCAGCTATTGTACGGAAAATTCTTAAGATTGTCAAAACAAGGTTGTGCTCTCAAAGTTTCGGTATTAGGTTTTTGCCACGTGTTTTCTGATTTCAGTATTGCTTTCCCTGACACCTGACACCCGACACCTGAACACTGATAATGATATGATCATCTATGACCCCAATATGAGAGAAGGTCTTGCGGAATTCGGTATTGAGATTCCGCTGGCGCGCAGCCGGGCGGCAACCACTTTTGCCAAATTAGAAAGCCATGCCACATTGGGCCCCCTGATCGATCGCTGGCATATCGATCGGGTTAGTGAAACTGTTGCCCGCAATGACCTTTTGCGCGTGCACTCTTCCGAATATGTCAACCGCTTGTATTCCAACCAGCTTGAAGAAGAGCTTATCAGAGCCTTTGAGCTCATTGATGAAAACGGCTGCTACTATCGCTACACCCCGGATAATGCCAGCTATCCATTAACCTGCTTATTTAATCGCCTGTTGTTTAAAGTTGCAGAAACCATTCAGTGCTGCCGGGAGGCACTTGAAAAAGAATTTTGTTTTGCCTTTGGCGGCGGTATGCACCATGCGAAAAGAGATTATGGGGAAGGTTTTTGTGTGGTCAATGATATTGTGATTGCCCTGCGCAAACTGCAGTCCGAAAATACCATTCGATTTGCCTGGGTGATCGATCTGGATGCCCACAAAGGGGATGGAACGGCTGTTCTAACTGAAGAAGACAGCTCGATTACCACATTGAGCATCCATATGGCCAACGGCTGGCCGCTGGATGGTGAGGCCTATGACAGTCAGGGCAGACTGAATCCGTCTTTTGTTTCCAGCGACATCGATATTGCCGTGGCAGCCGGAGAGGATCATTTATACCTCGCCAAACTCGAAGACGGGCTTGAAAAACTCAGTAGCATCGAACCCCCGGATCTTGCGCTTGTTTTAGCCGGAGCGGATCCGTATGAAAAAGACGAACTGCCCTCAACCGCTGATTTGAAATTGTCGCTGGACCAGTTAAAGGAAAGAGATCAACTGGTTTATCATTTTCTAAAGTCCCAGCGCATTCCAAGGGCGTATGTGACCGCAGGTGGCTACGGAGAACACGCCTGGCAAGTGGACTGGCAGTTCCTCGAGTGGGCCCTCCCCGACAACCTCTAAAAGTGATTTCTAAATCATCATCTCTTGCTCGATGGCTGCGTTCCAATTCGGTTTAATTTCTGGTTTACAAAAAAACCTGACACCTGAACACTGACACCTGAAACCCTTTATAAGTTCGTTGAAGACTATTCGAGCAGCGTATTGCACAGGAATATAACGTCGTCGATGCACTCATTACGGGCTGGCTGCAGGTTGACCAGCATCTGGTCAATATCGGCGGTAGGCAGTTTACAGATAAAGTCGGTGCAAACATAAGCAGTGGCCCGGTTATGTTTGTTAACCATAGACTCGGTGTACGGTGCCGGACGAATGATGGCAGCAGCCTCTTTTTTGGCTCTGGCAAAGGCCTCCTCACCCCAGGGGTACCAGTTGATGGGGTTGGTGGCATGCTGCAACAGATAAGGGCTGGACTCGTTGATCAAGCGATTGTATTTAACGCATTTTGTTTGAGATGAGTCTTTACGCGTTTCCACGCAACTGGTACCATCGAAGCCCCGTAGCCATATGATTCCCAGTGTGGGAAAAAATGATGAGGGCTATGATATTAGGCCTTCTTATTGTACATTGTCATTTTATGGAATAAATCAAAGGTTTGCTGATATTCGGTTTTTTGACCTGATATCTTAAGGTTTTGTTAGGAAGAATTATACAAAAGAGCTTGACAATAGACGACCGGTCAATTATTTTGCCCGCATGAAAACGGACAAAAAAGAAAAAATCATCCAGGCGGCGGGCGAGATTATTCATAAAAAAGGATTCAACAACACGGGTATCCAGGAAATTGTGACCCTCGCCGGCGTGCCGAAGGGATCTTTCTATTTCTATTTTAAAAATAAGGACGATCTTGGACTTCACCTGATTGACCATTTCCTGGCTTCCTTTATTTCCTTGGCAGATGAAACTTTGAGAACAAACAAAAGTCCGATTGCACAATTACGGCTCTTTTTCGACCGACTTTTAAACG
>JASFJF010000076.1:0-12382 GCA_050122255.1 Desulfobacterales bacterium | reverse complement strand
TTTTTTAGATAGACGCCGATTTTGTGTTTAAAAGTCTACATTGCAATACCGCCAAATTCAATATCATAGAATAATTTATCAATTTAAAGCGTTTAGTTGCCACTCGAATCGGCCATTTAATCCTTAGGCTTCATGTGTGGAAAAAGAATGACTTCGCGAATTGAATCCGAATCGGTCAGCAGCATTACCAATCGATCGATACCGATGCCCTCGCCTGCTGTCGGCGGAAGGCCATATTCTAAAGCTTCAATATAATCGTTGTCCATCAGATGCGCACTTTCATCACCGGCTGCACGGCTTTCAACTTGCTGGATGAAGCGTTCTCGCTGGTCGACCGGATCATTAAGTTCTGAAAACCCGTTGGCTATCTCACGGCCACCAATAAATAGCTCAAAGCGGTCGGTAATTTCAGGTTCCCGATCGCTGCGACGGGACAGCGGTGAGACTTCAACCGGATAACCGGTGATAAAGGTAGGCTGGATTAATTTGGGTTCCACCAGATGATCAAATAATTTCGTGATGATCTTTCCAAGGCGGCCCGTCTTGGTAATTTGGATTCCGCTTTGGGTTGCCAGGTTTAATAACGCATCTTTGTCGCCCAATTGTGCCGCCTCGATGCCACCGATATCCACAAGTGCTTTTTGCAGGGTTAACCGACGCCAGGGGCTAGCCAACTCAATCGTATCGCCTTGATAGGAAATGATGGTGGAACCGTTTACGGCTTGCGCCACCGTCGAAAAAAGCTGCTCGGTTAAGTCCATCAGATCGGTAAACGTCGCGTAGGCCTGATAAAACTCCAACATCGTAAATTCCGGATTATGCTGGGTTGATATACCTTCGTTTCTGAAGCTGCGGTTGATCTCGAAAACCCTCTCCAACCCGCCTATCACCAGGCGCTTTAAATAGAGTTCAGGCGCAATACGCAAATATAGATTCATGTTAAGGGCGTTGTGATGGGTCACGAACGGTTCAGCTTCTGCACCGCCCGGAATGGGCTGCATCATCGGCGTTTCGACCTCGAGAAAGTCATGCTTCAAAAAGAAATTTCGAATCTCTTGAATGATGTGGCTGCGCCGATGAAAAAGCCTTCTGATGTCGGCGTTCATTATCAGGTCCAGATATCGCTGGCGATATCGTTTTTCGGGATCTTTGAGACCGTGAAATTTTTCCGGTAATGGTCGAATGGTCTTGCACAGCAGTCTTAATTTCTTAACCAACAGCGTCCATTCACCGGTTTTGGTTTGAAACATCTCTCCATTGAGGCCCACGAAATCGCCGACATCCAGCTGCTTGAGCAGCTGATAGGCTTCATCGCCGATTTGATCCTTGCGAATATAGGCCTGCAGCTGCCCGCTCCGGTCACGAAAACGGATGAAGGTGGTCTTCCCAAACCGATTAATGGCCATCATGCGCCCGGCAACGGCAAAGGATGGTGCATCTGCTTTTAGCGTTTCGGGCTTTTTTTCAACAACCTGTTTGACCTCGTTGACGCTATGCGATACCCGAAAGTCGTTTGGAAATAGCTCCAGAGCACTTTGTTTGAGCGTGTTGAACTTATTTTTCCTTTTTTGCAGAAGCTCACTGGTTTTTTCCATCATTCGTAACCATCAAAAAGTTTTTTTATTGGGTTTGGTGGCATTGGCATCAGGCTACCGGTGCAAGAACGATAATAATCGATATAATTCATCGATATAAACTGATCTTGCTATCTCATTTTACCGCTTGCTGTCAAGACCGAGTTCGGTTGATATCCGGTAGGTTAGAGCGGTTGTCGTAGCCAGGATTTGATGGCCAGATTTGCAAACAAGCGAAAAAGACTCAAAAAACAAGCTGCAGCGCAATGGTATTCTGACAAATGCTCTAAACCGGAGGGGAAATCTGTTTGAAGTGTAAAGTAATGGTGGTGCCTTTATTGAGCTGACTTTCGACGTCTAGCCAGGCATCATTGGCCTCGAGTATTCGGTGAACAATAGATAAGCCTAAACCGGTTCCGTTTGGTTTGGTGGTGAAAAATGGGTCAAAAATTGTCTTAAGGGTTTCAGAGGGTATGCCGCAACCATTGTCGCTGATTTTTACGCAGGCATACTTATTTTTAACGGGAAACATTTCAATACCAATGTTGCCGTCGCCATCTATGGCCTCAGCTGCATTCAGCAACAGATTCCACAAAATTTGATGAAGATGACCGGGGTCCATGGTAATCCAGACATCAGAAGAGATCTTTTTGCGAGTGGTGACGCGTCCGTTATTGGAACCGTCGATTTCAAATAGTTCAACAATTTCATTTAATTCCCGGCTGAGGTTAATCGCTTCAACCTTTCCGGCTGGCGGGCGGGCATAAAAGAGAAAACTATTGGCCAGGGAGCTCAAACGATCGGCTTCCCGCAAAATAATTTGCATCAATCGCGCCTGATCAGAATCATATCGCATATCTTCTTTCAGCAGTTGGATGGATCCTGTCAAAGCTGCCAGTGGATTTTTGATTTCGTGGGCCAAACCAGCAGCCATCTCTCCAATGGCGGCCATTTTCTCGACCCGTTTGACATGGCCTGCCATGGTGCGAAGTTCCTCTTTGGTTTTGCGCGTCTGTTCAGAAAGCAAACTGCTCAAAAAGGCCACCGCAAAACAGGCCGTCATCGTGATAATCAACTTGAAAAATATCTGACTCCACCCATAAGCGTCCGCCAGTAAATTACCATTGGTGCCGATCGGACTCAGTAAACCGAAATATTCCAGTTCGACCAGGGCGCCAAACTGCAGGCTGCACAGCGCTGCGATAACCATCGCACCCCACATCGGAAGCAACATACTTGAATAAATTATGACGACTAGATACAGAAACGAAAATACACTGACAAAACCGCCGGTCAAAAAAACGATGAGCGTTACAAAAAACGTATCAATACCGGTTTGAATGAATGCAAAAAGAATTATGTTTTTAACGCGTCTGATAAATGCGCTGTATATGACGGATAATAGAAATATAGCAGCGATAAGACCATATAGAACCGCTTGCGATTCGTCCATGGGAGTGGCATTTTCCCCCATTTGCTGTATGACGGCGGAACCTAACAGAAGGAATGAAAACAGGATGCGTATGGATATCAGCCACCTAATTTTAGTTTTGTCGTCTATTTCAGGCATGGTTCATCAACGGGTGCCTTGAAAGGCGTTTGGAGCTTTTAGGTCCCCAAAAACGGACCGTTTTGGGGCCAGGGCGCGCTTTACCGAGCCATAACACATAAGAGGGGTTCTCGCCATACAGGCGCTATCAAAAAGAAAGATGTCTGGGTTATTGATCAGGATGGGCCAGCAAAATTAATGCGAAATGGCACCGGCCATCTTAAATATCGGCAGATACATGGCCACCACCAGTCCGCCGATTGTCGCTCCCAAGAATACGAGCATAAACGGCTCAATTAATGCGGTCATATTTTCAACGGCCTGGTCAACTTCTTCATCATAAAAGTCGGCAATTTTCTCCAGCATGGCGTCCAGCGCGCCGGTGGACTCACCCACCCCGATCATCTGGCACACCATCGCCGGAAAAACACCACTTTCCTGCAGGGGATCGGCCATCGTCCGACCTTCAGCGATACCCGAGCGGACATCGTATATGGCCTTTTCAATCGTCCGGTTTCCGGATGTCTTGGCAACAATATCTAACGCCTCCAGGATAGCCACTCCACTGGCAAGCATGGTCCCCATTGTTCGGGTAAATTTAGCGACGGCCACCTTGCGCAGCAATTCACCAAAGACCGGTATCTTGAGGATAAAGTCGTCAACGATATCCTGGCCTTTCTGAGTAGCATACGCTTTCTTGAAGGCAATCCCAAAAAGAATGAGTGCGATGATAATATAGAGAATCTTGCTCTTGACGATCTCGCTGGCCTTGACCACAATTTGGGTCGGCAGGGGCAATTCACCACCGAAATCGGCAAACATTTCTTCAAAAACCGGAATGACAAATACCAAAATAACCGCTAAAACGACTATAGCTATGATCAGGGTCACGATGGGGTAGGTCATTGCGCCTTTGACCTGGGATTTGAGTTTGGCGGCTTTTTCCATGTAACCGGCCAAACGCCTTAAAATCGCATCCAAAATTCCACCGGCTTCACCGGCTGATATCATGTTCACAAATAGATCATCAAACTGTTTGGGAAATTGCTTGAGCGCCTCGGCCAATGTGGCACCGCTTTCTACCTTCTCTTTGATTTCTTTGATCATTCGCTTGAAGGTCTTATTATTTTGCTGGCTATGAAGTATCTCCAGGCACTGGATAATGGGAAGCCCCGCATCGATCATTGTTGAGAATTGGCGGGCAAAAAGAATGATATCCTTTTCCTTGACCTTTGGTTGCAACCAGGACACATTTTCGAATAGATCTTTGGGTTTCTTTTTTATTTTGGTCGGCGTTATGCGAAGTCGAACCAGATTGGATCGCACAATGGCTTCATTGGCCGCTTCCATTTCGCCTTTGCGGGTTTCATTCTTTTTGTTTGTACCTACCCATTGATAAACTGGCATGATCAAGCCTCCATATCGTTAGAGCAATCCGAGCCCAAAATGGCTTTTAAGCTTCAGGAACCGGTGGTTACATATTTTTAGATTATCACATATGACAACTCAGGACCAACAAATTGGTATAAAATTATAGCAATACCAGAGATAGACCCATGCTCAATCCGCCAATCGGCAGAAGCTGTAAGGAGTAGACAGACGCCGGGCAAACTGAGTTGCAGAATGGTTATCGGCCGATGATGGCAGAAACTTAAGATTTTTATTATCCGCGATGATCGTTCAAATCGGCTCAAGCGCATGTGGTGACCGGACAAGCTGCAGCGCAACGCATCCTTTGGCTTGCAAATGTAGGTGACTATTGTTAATATTACAACGATTTCAAATAGTTGTCAAGAAATCCGCTGACCCGGGGCCAAATCCCATTGGTAATCAGAGCACAATTGTGATACGGTCTAAAAAATAGAAATTTAATTTATTTTCAACATCTTAAACCAAAGGCAAACATCTTAATCCACTACGAAACAGATGGCCTCGAAAAACCAATGGAAAACGACGGATGGCCTGACCATCATTACCACCCATGTAAATGCTGATTTTGATGCCCTGGCTTCCATGCTGGCGGCACAGAAACTCTACCCGGATGCGCTGGTGGTATTTCCAGGCTCTCAGGAAAAAAACCTAAAGAATTTTTTTATCGATTCGATGGCCTATCTGTTTAACATGGCCGACATCGGTCAAATCGACTTTGACAAGGTCACCCGGCTGGTGCTGGTCGATACCCGCCAGCCAAAGCGCATCGGAAAGCTGGTCAAGCTCTTAACACGCAAAGACCTTGATATTCACATCTACGATCACCATCCAGCTACGGGCAAGGATATAAGGGGCAGTATTGAGGTTTCTCGCCTGAGCGGGGCCAACGTGACCTTGCTTACCGAGATTATCGCTGAAAAAAACATCGACATCAGTGCTGATGAAGCCACCATCATGTGTCTGGGAATATATGAGGATACCGGCTCATTTACGTTCCCGTCCACAACAGAACAGGATTTTAAGGCTGCCGCATTTTTGCTGTCAAAAGGGGCCAATCTAAATGTGGTTTCAGATCTGATTGCCAGAGAGTTAAGCCCCGAGCAGGTCGGATTACTGAATGATATGATTCAATCGGCGACGCGCTATAACGTCAATGGCGTCGATGTGGTCGTCACGACGGTTACCACCGAAAAGTACATGCCGGATTTCGCGTTTTTGGTCCAGAAAATGGTCAAGATGGAAAATCTGGACGCCCTCTTTGCGATCGGGCGGATGGAAGATAAAATTTATGTCGTTGCCCGCAGTCGAGTCAATGATGTTGACGTGGGAGCCATTATCACCCCTTTAGGTGGTGGTGGTCACGCGTACGCCGCCTCTGCATCCATTAAGGGCGACACCCTGGCGCAGGTTGAAAACAAACTTGTCGAGATTCTGTACAGCAAGGTTAAAGCCCAGCGTCAGGCCAAAAACCTGATGTCAGCACCGGCTATCACCGTTGCAAACGATGTGTCATGCAAGGAGGCCAATGATTTATTGACCCGCTATAATATCAACGCCCTTCTGGTGACTGAAAACAGTCGTGGCCAAGAGAAGCTGTGTGGCTATATCACACGGCAGGTGATCGAAAAGGTTTTATACCATAAGCTGGAAGCGGTTCAGGTAAAAGAATACATGACAACCGAATTTGCGACCGTTAAGCCCGAAGCCGACCTGAACGAAGTGCAGGAAAAAATCATTGAAAACAAGCAGCGTGTTTTGCCGGTGATTGATAACGCCGCAATTGTCGGTGTCATCACCCGAACCGACCTGTTGAACATCCTGGTTCGACAATCCAAAAAAGATGCCAGCGGTGTGCCCGATCCATTGCGGGAACCCACCCATGCCCAAACCCGCAATGTCCTTAAATTCATGAAGGAAAGACTGTCAAAGCGCTTATTCAAGATCCTCAAAACGATCGGCGAAGTGGCTGATGGATGTGGATATGGCGCTTATGTGGTGGGCGGATTTGTGCGTGATCTGTTTCTTTACCGCTCTGATGAAGATATTGATATTGTCATAGAAGGAGACGGAATTGCCTTTGCAAAAACTTACGCCAAATTGCAAAAGGCACGTATCCATACCTATCAAAAGTTTGGCACTGCTGTGATCATTTTTGCGGATGGATTTAAAATCGATGTCGCATCTGCCAGATTGGAGTACTATAAGTTTCCAGCCGCGCTGCCGATTGTTGAGATGAGCTCCATAAAGCTGGATCTTTTTCGGCGAGACTTTACTATCAATACCCTGGCGATTCAATTAAACAGCGAAAAATTCGGTACTCTGATCGATTTTTTCTCTGCGCGTAAAGATTTAAAAGAAAAAATCATACGGGTTTTGCACAATTTGAGTTTCGTGGAAGATCCCACCCGGGTATTTCGGGCCATTCGATTTGAACAACGCTTTGGCTTTACCATCGGCAAATTAACTTATCGACTTATTGAAAATGCAGTCAACATGGACTTTTTCAGGGGTCTCAGTGGTCGTCGCGTACTTACCGAGCTCAGGCAGATCTTGCAGGAAGACAACCCGGTGCCGGCAATTATCCGGCTCAATGAATTTGATTTGCTCAAATTTATTCACCCATCGATTGAGGTCGACAATCATTTGAAATCCATGCTGAATTCAGCCAAACAGGCGCTAGCCTGGCATGATTTGCTTTTTTTGGATGAATCCTATATGAAGTGGGTCGTTTATTTTCTGGTGCTGATCCATTCCTGCGACCCGCAGCGATCAGAACAAATTTGCGATCGTTTTGAGCTGGCGCCGCACTATCGCAAAATGTTCTGCCAGGAACGATTTGCGGCTGAAAAAGCGGTATTGGAGTTGGCGCGAAATTTGCCGCTGCCCAATAGTGCTCTCTATCGCCGGCTTTCCGAGTTTCGAACCGAGTTGATATTATACATGATGGCGATTACCCGGAAAAACAATGTTAAAAAAGCCATTTCCCATTATTTTACGGGTCTGCGGAAGGTCGGGGTGTCGATAAGAGGAAAGGATTTGATAAACATCGGGGTAAAGCCCGGGCCCATTTACCGGGAAATATTTCAGGCGACCCTGGATGCCAAACTAAACGGCGGGCTCAAAACAAAAAAGGACGAACTGGATTTTGCTAGAAATTATGTTGCGTAATTCGGATCATTTCTCTTGCCGGTGGCCTTACAGCTGGGTGGCTCGCCCGTCATCTTTGGCTATGCCAAACCCGTGCCGGTTACGTTCGCCAATTTGCGCAATGTTCGCAAGGGCGCATTATGGGTTGCAGCCGCCGGCGTATTTGCGAATATGATCCTGGCGGTTATCTCTGCAGTGCTCTTTCAGATGATCTTAGCGGCAGAGGCATTCTGGACCGAAACTCAGCTGGCATTGCCGGCCGGTATCTTTTTGCAGCTCCTGAGATACAGTGTGATCATATGTCAGTCATCTGGTTCGGAGGTTCAACTTTCAAAGGTTCACAGGTTAGAAAGCTGCCGAAATAAGTCGCCATATGCTTTAAGACGAATGCGGGTAACCATTATCATTAAATGATAAGGACAATACATGGCTAAAAAGAAACGCATTTTGAGTGGTATGCGCCCGACCGGCCCTCTGCACCTGGGTAATTTGCTGGGCGCCCTTGCCAACTGGGTCAAGTTGCAGGACGAATACGAATGTTATTATTTTATCGCCGATTGGCATGCTTTAACCAGTGATTATGAGGATACGGCCTTAATCAAACAGTATCGCAAAGAAATTATGATCGACTGGCTGAGCTCCGGTTTAACACCGGAAAAGAGCACCCTTTTTGTGCAATCTGAAATAAAAGAGCATGCGGAACTGTTTCTGATACTGGGGATGATCACCCCGGTGCCCTGGCTGGAGCGCAATCCAACCTATAAGGAACAGATCAACCAAATCAGCAACAAGGATCTGTCTAATTTTGGTTTTCTGGGATATCCAATTTTGCAGGCTGCAGATATTATCATCTACAAACCCTACGGTGTGCCGGTGGGAGTCGACCAGGCACCCCATGTTGAAATTACCCGTGAAATTGCCAGACGGTTTAACCATTTTTACGGGAATGTCTTTCCGGAGCCCAAAGTCATACTAACCGAAACGCCGAAAATTCTGGGTATCGATCGACGCAAAATGAGCAAAAGCTATGACAACGCCATTTTTTTGTCCGATCCGCCTGACCAGATCAGTGCCAAAGTTTCCCGGATGATCACTGATCCTCAGCGCGCCCGGCGCAGCGATCCGGGCAATCCG
Organism: Desulfobacterales bacterium; assembly: GCA_050122255.1. GTDB lineage: Bacteria > Desulfobacterota > Desulfobacteria > Desulfobacterales > JAHEIW01 > JAHEIW01. Next base: position 3,547 of record JASFJF010000076.1, on the reverse strand, counting down.
GAGGTATGCAACGTTTTTGATTTTCATAGATTGTACACGCCGGCCGCTGATGTGCAGCAGATCAACAGAGACTGCCGCGCGGCGCAAATTGGATGCGTGGAATGTAAAAAGAAAATGGCGCATCATTTGAGCAAAGCCTTGGAGCCCATCCGTGAAAAACGTGCCTATTATGAAGCACACCCGCAACAGGTGGATGAGATCATGACCGAGGGGTGCAGCCGCGCCAGAAAAGCGGCCCGCAAAACAATGAAATCCGTAAGAGCGGCCATCAAAATAGATTAACACGGCAGAGCTCAAGGCCCTGCAGCTCATCGTAAAATAAAAACAGATATCTGCACAAACTATTAGCTATCAGCCGCGAGCTATGAGCTCAGTTAGAGTTTCCTTATGCAAAAAGAGTCTTACAGAGTCCAGCTTGATAATATTTTTGAAGGTCCGATGGATCTTCTGGTTTATTTGATTAAAAAAAATGAACTGGATATCTACGACATCCCCATCGCCATGGTCACCGAGCAATATCTGCAATACCTGGAATGGATCAAAATTATGAACATTGATTTTGCCGGAGAATTTATCGTCATGGCCTCAACCTTAACCCAGATCAAATCGCGCATGCTGCTGCCGGCCGCGGCTGATGAAGAAGAAGAGGATGATCCACGCCAGGAGATCATCAAACCGCTGATTGAATATCTGCAGATGAAATCCGCTGCCGAGCAACTATCGGAAAGACATATCCTGGGTGAAGCCACATTTGTCCGCAGCGGTGATCGACAGGAATTTTTAGATGAACAGGATGAACCCTACGTGCAAGTCGGTCTTTTTGAGCTTATTGACGCTTTTCAACAAATTCTGGCAAAAATCCCCGATGATGTGCAATTGGAATTTACGCCTGACAAAATATCTGTTAGAGAAAGAATTACGCAGATTGCCGATACACTGGAAGCCAAGGGGTCGGTAACCTTTGATCAATTATTTTCAGAGCAACCGGACAAAGCTGAAGTCATCGTCACTTTTCTGGCTGTTTTAGAAATGGTCAAATTAGCCTTGATTCGCATTGCTCAGCATGCACAAACCGGCGTTATGCGCCTTTTTTATGTCTAATGGGTGATCTTAAAAATATTGTCGAAAGTTTGCTGTTTGTCGCTGATGAACCGTTAACGATTGAGCGCTTAAAACAGATCATCAGCGGTAGCGAAACCAAAGCACTGCGGCAAGCGCTTAACGACCTGATGATAGATTACGAGACGCGTCAGGGCGGCTTTTACTTAAACCCGGTTGCCGGTGGGTATCAAATCCGCACGCGCCCTGAGTACATGGAATACATCAAGCGCCTGCTGCAGCCCAAACCGCAGCGGTTGAGCAAAGCCGCTTTGGAAGCATTGGCCATCATCGCTTACAAGCAACCGGTCATCCGCGCCGACATCGAGCACCTGCGCGGTGTGGATTGCGGTGGTGTTTTGCGGGTGCTGTTGGAGCGGAAATTTATCCGGGTGCTGGGCCGCAAAGAAATTCCCGGCCGGCCGTTGATCTATGCCACCACCAAACGGTTTTTGGAGGTGTTCGGGCTCAAAAACCTCAAAGACCTGCCGACACCAAAAGAAATCGAAGAATTCGGCAGCTCTTTATCAGAGGAAATGGATGATGCGGCTGAAAGCACTGAGCCGGAGATGGTAGATGGTGACGAAGATCAGGGGCCTAGCCAGGCCCTGTCTGAAACCTCGGATGAAACCGATTCAGAACATGGTAAGCCGCCGCCTTCTGAATCATAGTGTTTGGGGATGCTTCAAAAATCCCTTGACTTGGGCACCGACAATTCTTTATTAAAAACTTATCATTAATTTTTGTGCAAATATGGGCGGTTAACTCAGTGGGAGAGTGCTACCTTCACACGGTAGAAGTCACTGGTTCAAATCCAGTACCGCCTACCAGAAAAAGAGGGCTGCGGTGATATCCGCAGCCCTCTTTGATTTTTATGCGCCAGCCTGATGTTTTCAGGAACCGACTCATTGGTTGGCGATACCCCCTGTTTTAAGGCCAACGTCAGCCGTCCGTTTTTACCAGTTCATCAAAAGTTTCGACCGTAACTGCCGGACAGGTTGTGAATGAAATCCCGGTCTGATCGCTCAACGCAACAGAGGCTTTTATGGCATCATCAATCCCGGGCAGCGCGACACAAAACAACAGATCGTAGGGTCCTAAAAGCGCGTGCATGGCATTGACCTCACCGCCCAGCTTCTCGATGGTGCTGATGGCCTGTTGTGTCCTAGCAGCACTCATCTCTTTTCGTGCTTCAGGGGTGTAATTGCCGAACATGAAAAATGTTGCCATACCTATCCTCCTTTCATGGGTAAAAAAAAGATGCAGGCATGATTCGGCGGCCTGCATCCTTGGAACCTCATTCGACGTAACCGGTATACGAGACCCAACTTCGCGAAGACTTCCAGAAAAGGTTTATTCGCTCTTCAGGAGGTATCTTCAGGCTGTCGCCGGCTTTTTATGAATTTTTCAATTACCGGATTGACAAGTGCGGGTCGCTCCCGGTTTTAGTACCCGCTACCGACTATTGCACCGCTCTTTGTTTTTCTGACGTAGGCGTTTTTCTCTTTGCCTTGCCATTGGTATTTCACCCAGGTTCCCTCGGGGGTTGCCTTGGTTACGGCCTCATAGGCCGGCATGGCTTTTTCCTTGAGATTTTGTCCCGCCAATGTGGGGTGGACCAACAAATTTCCGCTTTCTTCCAGAATGTAAACGTAGTAGGGCTTGTTGTAAGCGGCCTCTTTGAATTCGCCGACCATCTTACCACTGTCGATGGCCATCACGATATCATCGACCTGTTTTTTAATTGCATCTTTGTCCCCAGCAAAGGCTCCTGTGGTTAAAGAAAGACTCGCTACCAATACGACCATCATCAAAGCATACTTTTTCATTGCGCCTCCTTTCTGCCGCTATTGATGTAATTTCCCCCATCGCTGCAAGACCCTGCGGCAGCAGCACGGCGCACTCCCTTCCCCACTTCCATTGAAGCCAAGCAATTGCCATTTAAACCATCATTTTTGATCAAAATCAATTGATTTTTGAATCCAGCCTGTCAAAAAGTGAGTGTCAAAAAATTGTTGCTCCACCTTTATTTCAAATCATCGGAGCAACACCGGTTTTAATTACTCGCTGTATAATTCCGGCTCAATCGGCCCTGAATTTCCGGAAGAGAATGCATATCCGGCGGTTCGAAACCAAAGGCCCGTTTTAAAAATCCGATTGTAATTCGGTAAGTCGCACCCCACAAAATATCAGCTTCGCCAGCCTTCTGGTACCGAAAGCATGGGAAGGTTTTCAGGCTATCGCCTGATGGCGGATTTTGGATTCGCAGGCGATAGCGGGCGTATTTTGCCCGATCAAGTAAATGGCGCAATGGAATACAAAGGATTTTTTCAACCTCCCAGTTCGGGTAAAATCGCCTCTGACCTGAAACCCACACAGCCATGGGGTAAATGATGCGATTAAACATGATCAAAGACTGCGCTGCCATAGGCCCTAAGAACTTCAACCC
>JASFJF010000075.1:0-12395 GCA_050122255.1 Desulfobacterales bacterium | reverse complement strand
GAACAGAAGGAACTCGCTGAAAATGACATCCGCCTGGCGGTCATCGGGCAAATTGAGCGGCTGCCGGAAGAGGTGCAGCAAGAACTTCATAAAACCATTGATGTAACCCGCCACAATTCCGCTTTGCAGCTGAATTTGGCTTTGAGTTACGGCAGCCGGGCGGAAATTGTCCGCATGGCACAGCTGATTGCCCGAAAAGCGAAAAACGCCGAGCTGATACCGGAAGCAATAAGCGCTGAAACCGTAGCGGCTCATCTGTATACCAAAGATATGCCGGATCCGGACCTGTTGATTCGCACGAGCGGTGAGATGCGCATCAGCAATTTTTTGCTGTGGCAGATTGCCTACGCTGAAATTCATGTTACGCCGACCTACTGGCCGGATTTCAGCAAAGAAGAGTTTGTCGAGATCTTGAAAAACTTTCAAAGGCGGGAGCGCCGTTTCGGCCGGGTATAGTGTTATGTACTACTCAATCCTTCAAAGGTTCAGCGGTTTAGATAAATCAGAAATAAATCATCACATATTTGATGAAACGGGATAGTCGATAGAAACAGGCCACTTCAGTTCTGAACCTTGAACCATGAACCCTGAACCCGAGAACTGACACCAGGCACCTAAAAGATGCACCTTAAGCGTTGGATCACCGGGCTGATTGCACTGCCCATTCTTATTTTTCTGGTATACACCGGCGGGATGGCCTTCACTTTGCTTGTGAGTGCCGCGGCAGTTGTGGCTTTATGGGAATATAACCGCATCGTGCTGGATCCTGCGCTTGCCGGTGTTTCCGACCTCATCTTCGGGTGGGGTTATGTGCTGGGCGCTGCCATCGTGTGGGCGGCCCACTGGATGGGTGCGGAGCTCATTCTCTGCCTGGTGGCTTTGAATCTGGTAGTGATTGCTCTGGTGTCGATGTTTCAGTTTAAAGCGAATCCAGCTGTGCTAAGGGTGATTGTCCGCCAGCTGCAGGGCAACATTTACATACCGGTTTTGCTTTCTTTTTTGATTCTTATTCGGGCAGGCGACTCCGGCATGAGCTGGATTTTTTTATTGATGGCCATTGTTTTTGCCGGTGATACCAGCGCCTATTATGTCGGATCCTATTGGGGACGGCATAAATTAAGCCCGGCCATCAGCCCTGGAAAGACTATTGAGGGATCAGCCAGCGGGCTGGCTGCCAACCTGGCGGTAGGCGCCATCGGTAAAGCCCTGTTTTTTCCCGGTCTGCCCTGGCCGGCGAGCATCATATTTTCTATAGCGGTCGGGGCGGCCGGTCAGATCGGAGACCTGTTTGAGTCCGAGATGAAGCGATTTTCAGGGATCAAGGACTCCAGCAATATATTGCCCGGTCATGGGGGTATTCTGGACCGCATTGACGCCCTTTTGTTCGCTTCCCCGGTGGCATATGTTTTTATTAGGTTTATATTTTAATCGAGAAATCATCGGAAACAGACGGACAAATGAAGCACCTCTCCATATTAGGCTCTACAGGGTCCATTGGTCGCAATGCCCTTAAAATTGTTGAGATGTTTCCACAGCATTTCACGATCAAGGTGCTGGCGGCCAAAACCAATACGGCTCTGCTGGCTGCACAAATCAATCAGTTTGCACCCCAGCTGGCGGTCGTCTTTGACGCTGAAAGCGCCCAGAAATTAAAGCATGCGCTTGGGACCGGCACAAAAACCGAGATCCTTTATGGAGATGACGGCTACCAGGCCGCAGCCAGCCATGCCGGCGTGGATATCGTCCTGACAGCAATGGTTGGCGCTGCTGGCTTAAAGCCGACCCTGGCGGCCATTGAAGCCGGCAAAACCATCGCACTGGCCAACAAAGAAACCCTGGTAATGGCCGGGGAGATTGTTACCCGCAATGCTGCCCGCAAGGACGTTCAGATCCTACCGGTGGACAGTGAACACAGCGCTATTTATCAGTGTCTTCAGGGACATCGCAAAGCCGATTTAGCGCATATCTTGCTGACCGCCTCGGGCGGCCCGTTTTTAAACCTGCCGCTGGATCAATTTCCAAATATCTCAACGGCCCAGGCCTTAAATCATCCCAACTGGGATATGGGGCCCAAGATTACCATTGATTCTGCCACCCTGATGAACAAAGGATTGGAAGTTCTGGAAGCCAAATCGCTTTTTGACGTATCGCAAGACCAGATCGAAGTGGTTATCCACCCACAGAGTATCATTCATTCGATGGTGGCCTATCAGGATGGCTGCGTGATGGCTCAGCTGGGTATTCCGGATATGAAGTCGGCCATCGCCTATGCTTTGTCTTTTCCGCAGCGATTGCCGTTACATCAACCTTTCCCAGATTTTTCCGGCCAGCAGGACCTGACGTTTCAAAAGCCGGATCTGGCTAAATTTCCTTGTCTGGCCCTGGCGTTTGAGGCCTGCAAGATGGGCAAAACGCTGCCGGCAGTTTTGAATGCGGCCAATGAAGTCGCGGTAAACGCATTTTTAGAACATAAAATTTCATTTAGCGCTATTGCCAGAATTGTCGAAATGGCAATGGAAGTGCATCCTGTTCACGCGAATCCGGAACTTTCCGATATCCTTGCCGCCGATCGTGAGACACGCCAAAGGGCAGCCGAGCTCGTGGACCGAATGTAAAGCGACCTTTTTGTCAGGCAATCCGCGGTCGTTTGTAAATCTGCTATGTCATTCAAGCGACTTTTAACCAATAACCAATAACCGATAACCAATATTATGGGTATAACATTATTATCGTTTATCATTGTTTTAGGGGTTCTTATCTTTTTCCATGAATTCGGGCATTTTGTGATTGCCAGACTCTTTGGCGTCGGCGTCGAAAAATTTTCTCTGGGCTTTGGGCCCCGACTGATCGGAAAGAAAATCGGCCGAACCGACTATCGCATCTCAGCCATCCCGCTTGGCGGCTATGTCAAGATGGTTGGCGAAGAACCGGATGCCGAGGTATCACCCCAAGATCTATCCGTTTCCTTTACCCACAAACACGTCCTCAAACGCATGTGCATTGTGGCGGCCGGTCCGATTTTTAACATTCTGCTGGCGGTCATCATCTTTTTCGGCATCTTCTGGATTTCAGGCGCCATGATATTAAAGCCGTCCGTGGGAGAGGTCAGAGACGGTTCTCCGGCGCTTGCTGCCGGTTTAAAAGCGGGTGATCTGATTACCGCCATTGATGGGGTAGCTGTTTCCAACTGGGAAAACATGACCGAAATCATCGGCGCCAGCAAGGGAAAAACCCTTGAGATTGCGGTTCGACGAGCGGACACGGACACGGTTTTTCGGGTAACACCGGAATTGGTTCCCGCCAAAAATCTATTCGGTGAGGATATTCAGCGCTATATTATCGGCATCAGCGCTTCAGGCGATGTCTACAACCGGGAATTGAATCTCTTTCAAGCGTTGACCGAAAGTTTGAAACAGACCTATACCATTGTCGAATTAATGGTCATTATCATCGGCAAGCTGATTACCGGCGACATATCTGCGGATACGATCGGCGGCCCGATCATGATTGCCAAAATGGCCGGGGATCAGGCCAAGGCCGGTATCAGCAATCTGATATTCTTCATCGCCCTGATCAGCGTCAATCTGGCCATCATCAATCTGGTGCCCATACCCATTTTGGACGGGGGCCATCTACTTTTCTTTTTTATTGAATTGATCAAGGGGCGCCCGGTTAATCTGAAAATCCGTGAAGTTGCCCAGCAAATTGGTCTGTTTATCATCCTGCTGCTGGTCATTTTGGTTTTTTATAATGACATCTTCAGATATAAGGATAATATTCTTCGCTTTCTCAAAGGGATTTTCTGATTAACATGGTTGGTGTTTAGTGTTTGGCGGCTGGTGTTTTGTCTTCCAACGATCGCATGCCATTTCACTTGCGGCGCACTAAAAACGAAACACAAAACACGAAATAACTGCTACATATGAATTTCGCGTAACGCGGTTATCTGGGAAACTCCAGTTGGATACGACTGATATTATCTCACCACGAAGAACATGAAGATCACAGAGGGAAAACACATTAATCTACTTTTATCTTTTCGTGTCCTTCGTGTTCTTAGCGGTTATATAGACATCACATGAGCTTTCTGAATAACCGTATTGCGTAGTTGAAGCCTCTGACAGCCCTTAACCCGTTACCGTTAGGATTAAACTCAACGATGCCAGCCAGACTCGAAATTGCCTTGAAAAACCACTTGCTGGATGCCGAAGGCGAGGGAATCCGCCGCAAAGCATCTGATTATTTTGGAATAGAGCTCTCGCGGGTGCGGTCTGTTCACATCCTGACCATCGATGCCGGCTTGAACCCGCAGCAGCTCAAACAGATCCAGACCGAAATTTTCACCAATCCGGTTACCCAGGTTTCGTCCTTTGAACCGTTGGCGGTTCCATTTGACTGGACCATCTGGGTGGGTTACCGGCCCGGAGTGCGCGATAATGCGGGCGCAACAGCCGGCGAAGCGGTTGAAGATCTGCTGGGGCTGGCCTTTCCAGCCGGGGCCGCCATTTATACCTCCAGACGGTATTGCGTTCAAGGCAGCCATCTGGCTGAAGACGAGTTGAACAAAATTGCCGGCGAATTGCTGGCCAACGATATTATCCAGCAATGGCAGATCATTCCCCGATCCCAATGGGACCCTGAAAACGGCATCGGCATCATTATCCCTAAAGTACAGTTGGATCATATTCCAACGGTCGCCACAGTACCCATTGATAGCGATGAAACGCTGGCGCGCATCAGCGTTGAGCGCAACCTGGCCTTAAATCCCAGCGATATTCCCACCATTCGGTCCTATTTTATGGATAAAAAAGTGCAGACGGATCGTGCCCGCGTCGGACTTGCCGATCCGACCGACGTTGAACTGGAATACATTTCCCAGGCGCGCAGTGACCACTGCAATCACAATACCTTTCAGGGTTTGTTTCATTACCGGGACCTGGCCACCGGCCAGAGCGAGCGGGTCGACAATCTTTTCAAAACCTGCATCGAAGCGCCCACCCTGGCGCTTAAAGAACAGAAGCCCTGGGTCGTTTCGGTATTATGGGACAATGCCGGGGCCGGTCGCTTCGATGATGATCACTACTACGTGATTACCGGCGAGACCCACAACTCGCCATCCAACATGGAGGCCTACGGTGGTGCTATCACCGGAATTGTCGGCGTTTACCGCGATCCGCTGGGAACCGGCAAAGGATCGCGCCTGGTGATGGGAAGCTACGGGTATTGTGTCGGCCCGCGAGACTACCAGGGTGATTTGAAGCCTCACCTGCATCCGCGGCGCCTGCTGGACGGCGTCATCGAAGGCGTGCGCGACGGCGGCAACAAGAGCGGCATCCCGACCACCTTCGGCCAGGTTATTTTCGATGCGGGCTACCTGGGCAAATGCCTCGTATTTGTCACCGCGGTCGGCATCATGCCGGCTCTCATCAACGGTGAACCCGCCGAACAGAAACGGACATCCCCCGGTGAGTGTGTCATTATGTGCGGTGGACGAGTCGGCAAAGACGGCATTCACGGTGTGACGGCCGCCTCGGAAACCTTTTCGGAAAACACGCCGGCCGGGCATGTGCAGATTGGCGACCCTTATACCCAAAAAAAGATGCATGATTTTCTGCTGGAAGCGCGCGATAAAGGGCTCATCCAGTTTATCACCGACAACGGCGGCGGGGGTCTGTCTTCCTCGATTGGTGAATCGGCGCGCTATGCGAACGGCTGTGAAATCGAGCTTGATAAAGTGCCCCTTAAATATGAGGGCCTTGATCAATGGGAGATTTGGGTTTCCGAATCCCAGGAGCGCATGACAGTGGCCATTCGTCCCGAAGACCTGGATGAATTCATGCGGCTTTCCGAAAAGCATGCGGTCGAGAGCACGGTGATCGGCCGCTACACCGATTCCGGCAAACTGCATATTTCCTACGATGGCAAAACCTGTGCCCATATTGACCTGGATCTGCTCAAGCACGGCTTCCCGCAGTGGGAATTTGAGGCCGAGTGGATTTCTCCGCAACAGCGGGGACTGGTTGAGCCGGTGATTGATAGCCCCCAGGACTGCGGCACACTGCTGCTGGATATGCTGGCGCGGCCCAACATTTGCTCGACCGAATGGGTTGCCCGGCAGTATGATCATGAAGTTCAAGGGGCCAGTGTCATCAAACCGCTGGTGGGCGCAGAGCGGGATGTCAATAGCGATGCCGCGGTAACGCGCCCGGTGCTGACGGCCACCAAAGGCCTGGCCTTCACGCAGGCTTTGCTGCCGGCTTACTCAGCCATCGATGCCTACCATATGACCGCCTGTTGCATCGATGAAGCTGTCAGGCGGCTGGTTGCCGTGGGCGCAGATTTGGACCACATCGGCGGGGTGGATAATTTTTGCTGGCCCAGCATCCAGTATGACCCGGCCGACAACCCGGACGGCAAATTCAAGGCCGCTCAACTGGTGCGCGCCTGCTGGGCGTTGCGGGATATGTGCCAGGCTTACGCAATTCCGCTGCTTTCCGGCAAAGACAGTATGTATGTGGATGGCCACCTGCCGGGTCGCTATGGCGAAATGCACAAGGTTTCGGCACCGGCAACACTTCAATTTTCGGCCATTTCGGTCGTCGAGGACATCCGCCATTGTGTAACCATGGATAGCAAAATGCCCGCTGATTTAATCTACGTGTTAGGCATTACCCGCGATGAGCTCGGCGGTTCGGAGTATTATGCGCACTTTGGTAATTTGGGTTTGAATGTGCCCCGGGTGCGGGCCGAAAAATTCTGGCCGGTTTACCGGGCCTTAAACCGGGCCATTACGCGAGGGCTGGTAGCCTCAGCTCACGGTATTTACCGCGGCGGCCTTGGGGTCCACCTGGCAATGGTGGCCATGGGCGGCCAGCTGGGTATGCAGATCGATCTGGACCGGGTGCCGGCAGCGAGCGTAAATAGTGACGCGACCTTATTGTTTTCAGAGTCCGCCGGTCGCTTTATCGTGACCATCGATCCAAGCAATCGCAAAGATTTTGAAAAACTGTTTGAGCCCGCCACCTGTGCCTGCATCGGAACAGTGACGGCCTCTCCGCCATTTGAAATCAGAGGACTTGACCAAAAAGCCATCGTTTCAGTTGCCGTAAGCGCTTTGAAAGCAGCCTGGAAAAAACCCTTCGGGGACCTTATCTAAAGCAAAAAAAGGTTCAAGGTGCCGGGTTCAGGGTTGTAAGAGCACCTATGTGCCGGTCACGAAAGGGCTACTTGCTTCTGGCAACTGGCGGCTGGCTAAAGCGATTCATTTGATATTTGAAAAAAGCGAGCTGCCAGAAACGAGAAGCCCGTGGCCCAAATAGCTGACATTTTGATACCGGAGGTTGTTGGAGGACACCCATGAATGATGTGAACGTGCTGGTTCTGGCCGGTTACGGATTGAACTGTGACAATGAAACCGCCCATGCCTTCGCGCTGGCCGGCGCCAAAGCACAATTGGTGCATATTAATTCGCTGATTAACGGCGAGGCCCGTCTGGAAGACTTTCAAATCATGGTATTTATCGGTGGATTCAGCTGGGCCGACGATCATGGGGCCGGCGTCGTGCAGGCGGTGCGGCTCAAGACCAATCTCGGCCAGCGCATTCTTGATTTTGTTGATCGCGGAAACCTCATTCTGGGAATCTGTAACGGATTTCAAGCCCTGGTGAATTTCGGCCTGCTGCCGGGATTCGACCAGGACTATACCCGGCGATCGATTGCACTGACTTACAATGATTGCGGCAATTTCAGGAATCAGTGGGTCTATCTTAAGACCAACCCGGCTTCACCCTGCGTATTCACCCGCGGTATCGATGCCGCTGAGTTTCCAGTCCGCCACGGTGAAGGCAAGTTCTATGCTGACGAAGACACCCTCGCGCGGCTGCTGGCTGATAACCAGGTCGCCCTGCAATATGCCCGGCCCGACGGCAACCTGGCCGATGGCTGTTTTCCCTTTAACCCGAATGGGTCCTTGCATGACATCGCCGGAATCTGTGATCCCACCGGACGCATTTTTGGTTTGATGCCCCATCCAGAAGCCTATCATCACTGGACCAATCATCCGGATTGGACCCGTACCCGCGAAGCAGCCCGGCGACAAGGCCAAGCGCCGGACAGCCCCACAGTGGGCATCCATATGCTGCAAAATGCAGTCGATTATTTCCGCTCAGGCTAAAACTGCCCCCAGCCGAGATGGTTATGTAATCTGCACCTTAAATTTCAAAATTGCAATTATAATTTCATTATTGTAATCAAAATCACATACTACATGATTTTTTGGTTGAAATTCCCACCGTTTTTGATTCGCAAACGGGTTAACTTTTTGCGAAATCCGATCCACCTGAGATCTGCCTGACACGTCACATATAACACAATATAAATGTTATTTCAGGTTATTAAAAGAAGATGGCCACGCTACTGCGTGTCAGCGTCCAATGCATTCCAGTATTTAATCATCAGAAAAAACTGAAATGGCACATGTTTTGAATTAATTTTGATCAAATTTTAAAGGAGAGTTTTGTGCATATGCGAAAAAATGTCGGTTTCACAGCTTACGAACTGGTCGTGACCGTTGCTATCTTCGCCGTCATTGCCGCCACTGCCATGCCACCTTACATGAAGTGGTGGCGGACGTCTAGATTGCAGAGCGCGGTATCCAATTTTATGGTGGATCTTGAAATGGCTAAAACACAGGCTATTCGTGAAAATGCCTTTGTGGTGGTCGAACTGTATGCGGGCAACTACAAAATATTTGTCGATAGCAACGAGGATTGGGCTGCCGGCGGTGAAAACGTTTTGGTCAATCGCGAACTACCGCCAAGTGTCAGGATCGACACGGCCAAACTTAGCTTTCCAACGGTCAATGATAAAGTCCGATTTAACAGCCGAGGGATTCCCTCAGAGATCAGCACACTACAAACCATCGAGATAAATCAAGCCAACAATAATCGCCGAATTACCGTAAACCGTTTGGGAAATATCAATGTACAATAAGACATGCAAATCCGTCATATTAAATCAATTCGTTAAAGTACTTGTTCTCATGCCGCTGTGCTTTTTTGTGCCACTCGAGCTTGCAGCGGCCACTGATTCAACAAGTTTTGATTTTGGCAGCATAAGCCTTGGCACCACCAGCATCACAACAGTGACGATTTACAATAAAGAAAGCTTAGCAGTCGAGGTTACGGGCATTGCCTTTTTGTCCGATGGCTGCCCTGATTTTACGGTGATCAATCAAAATAAATTTACCCTGGTTCCAGCTGGCGGAAAACTAGAGGTTGATGTTGCTTTCGCGCCCTCGGTGACCGGTGATTGTTCGAATGTATTAAGGATTTGGACGAATTCACCGATACCTATTACAGTGGCCTTTAACGGCACGGGTGTGGTGAGCCAAGCTATCTTGATCCATAAAATTAAAGAAATCCGTGCCTACATGGATGCCATGATGTTTGGAAATGGACCTGGAAAATCGGCTCATTACAGACTCCACACCATCCGGAAAATGGTCAGCATAGCGGCATTGCAGATTGAAAATGGTCAGCATCAAGCCGCTTATCATAAACTATCTTCAATTTATAAAAAAGCAGATGGTTTATCAAAGCCGGTGGATTTTTTAACCTCCGATCCGACCGAAGAACGCCATTCAACCGTCGGCTTGGCCGAATTGATCAAGGATCTTATGGCACTTTTACAATCGGAGGTCGAGAAAAATGCAAAACGGGTTGAATACAAACCATCCCGTTAGGCCTTTGAAATTAGTATAAGGAACCAACCGAATGGGGACAATTAAAATTACCGTTTTACAATCGAAAAGAGGGTTGACACTTGTTGAATTAGTGCTGGCGCTGGCAATTTCATCGATTGTATTGGCTGCCATTTATAGCGTGTTTTCAATCACCAATAAAAATTTTACAACCCAAAATGTAGCCGCCAATGTGCAGCAAAATCTCCGATCAGCGATCGGAATGATGGCCAGAGATATCCGGCATGCGGGTCTCGATCCAACGGGTAGTGATAATTTCGGTATTGAATATGCCTCCCAGACCAAGATTCGCTTCACCGCCGATAGTATTGAAAGCGGTAGTGGAGAGTTCAATGGGGTTGTGGACGAGATCAATTTTGAGGAAATGACTTACAATTTTCAAGGCAACCAAGTCATGCAGACCCTCTACGAGACAGGTTCCAGTTCAAACACTGCGGCATTGATCAACAATATCGCCAACCTCGATTTGGCTTACTTTGATGCCCAAAACAACGACTTGATCGATTATGGTCTGAGCCCGCCCCGGGTCCCAGATGATAAACTGTCAGACATCAGAATCCTTGAAATTTTAATTACCCACGAAGAGCCAGCTGGCCGCAGCAAGACGGTTAGCCGGACATTGACGCGCAGAGTGGAGTGCCGAAACCTGGCTTTCTAATAAGGAATCCATATATGTTGAGTGCCCAACACAACCAGATGACCGAGCCCATGAATGATCGGGGGTTTACTTTTGTTGAAGTGCTGATTGTCATTGCCATTTTTTCTATCGGGATCCTGGCGGTCGCGAGCCTGCAGGTGACATCGATCAATGTGAATGCATCGGCGCGTATGTCCGGTGAGGCCACCGCATTGGCAGCCAATCAAATTGAAGCGCTTATGGTTTCAGACTATAACGGCGACGCCATGAATCCGGCATTAAACCCGCACGAAATCGTAGACGGCGCTTACACTATCAACTGGATTGTCACTGAATCCGATATAGATGGTGATGGGACCAACGAAAGCAAAACCGTATTTGTGACGGTTCGCTGTGCAAATCCCAATGCAAAGGATGTTAACATTCAATACATCATACACGAGTTGTAATCATAGGAAGGTTTAGAGGTCATGAACATAATAAAAATTGATAATGAAGATGGCTATATGATCGTAGCGGTACTCATTATTTTATCTATTTTAACCGTCATTGCGACAGCGGGAACCAACAACTCGATTACCGAGCAACGTTCGGCCACCAATGAACAAATTCATGAACTTTCATTTTATGCAGCCGACACTGGCAGAACCTATGTGATTGAACATGCTGATCTGTACCATGACGATAATATCACCATCGGGGGATCGATTGCCTTTCCGGACAATGATAATCCGGCAACCCAATTTGCAGTGGGATCCTTAGAGTCATTCAATGGTCATGTGGAATATATGGGACCAGCCGTCCCTCCCAGAGGATCCGGGTTTGAGGTCGGACATTTTTTTTCGCATCGCTATTGCATAACATCGACCGGATTCGGGCCCCGCAATGCAAAATCTGAAATTGAGACCGGTTTTTATCGAATCGGTTTTAAAAAACAATAATGGCTATGAAACGCGATATTCTGAAAAAACGAATTTCAATTAGAATTTTATGGGCGCTCCTATTCCTAAGCTGGGTCATACCCTGCGAGCTCGGCCACACCAGCGACATGTGTATGTTTGCTGTCACCGCTGATGACCTGCCACCCAATATTGTCATCTTAATCGACAACGGTGTGGAGATGAAACATCCGGTCACTCACGGATACTATGACCACGGCGTGGACTATACGCCCAGTGTCGGCACCGAAACTGACGTCGTGAGCAATGGCGGCTCGGGCAACGGATTTTTCAATGACAATGGTTACGGTATTTTCATTCAGGGTGGGTCCTACTATTTAGTGCCGGTGGACGAAAACCTGGAACTGGATAGCACCACTAAATTGGAAGAGACTGGCGGGAAAGCGACGGGTATCTGGACCATCAACGCCCAGACGATTACTTTGCCTGCGGTTGCCTCAGCGGCCGTTGACGGTGACGGCATCAAGGATAATGCCGGTGAATTTCGCTACTCCAAAAATTACCTCAACTGGTTGTTTTTTTATGCCTCGCCCATTGATCTGGACGGCGATGGCGTCGATGAACCGGTTTATGACGGCAGCGTATTGCCCAATAAAAGTCGCTTTTATTACGCCAAAAAAGCGCTGCTGACGGTCGGTCAACTCTCTTCGAATAAGGCTAAATTTGCCATTTATAATTTTACCAGCACCTCCGAAGGGTCTT
The DNA here is from genome assembly GCA_050122255.1 of Desulfobacterales bacterium. Classification (GTDB taxonomy): domain Bacteria; phylum Desulfobacterota; class Desulfobacteria; order Desulfobacterales; family JAHEIW01; genus JAHEIW01. Next base: position 338 of record JASFJF010000075.1, on the reverse strand, counting down.
CTAATGTTCAGCCGCTGGGTGATGTGGTCACCACCCTGGGCGCTGTTCCGGAAGATAATGTTCTTGATCCTAATTATATTAATAATATCAATAATATGGGTACTGTCATCTACTCTCCTCTGGCCGAGGGTATGGGGACTGTCGGAGGTTATTTGGACTCGAATTCTTCGGGCAGTGTGGGCACCGACAATTATTGCCAGAAAAATTTTGTTATTGTGGTATCCCCCGGCATGTCTTCTGAAGATAAAAGCGACTCGAACCAGGCCATCCCGGATCCTCTGATGGACTATGATCAAGACGGTAGCGACGCTGTTGGTAACAACGGGCCCGGGCAGGCA
>JASFJF010000074.1:0-12428 GCA_050122255.1 Desulfobacterales bacterium | reverse complement strand
TTGGAAAAATCCGAAAATAAAGATCCTTATTAGATATGAATAGCCGAGACATGTTGCTCTATCTCCTGTGGCAGAATGGACGATTCAGCAATTCTGAAATTGGTATTCAGTTTGGCCTGACGATATCTTCAGTCAGTCGGCGGATAGGAATTTTCCAAGCAATGCTCAACAATGACAGTAAACTCCAGGCCAAATACTTAAAATTGAAGTCAATGATCAAGGTTTGACCCCTTCTTTTATAGCTGTGCATCTGCATCTTGGTCTTTAAACCCCGCCGCTTGCAGCAAAGCACTTTATTTGGCAATTTCTTTAATACAATTTTTGCACACCCCATCCACCCGCACTTCCACTTTATCGATTCGACCGGGAAATGTTTTCAACAACAGTTCGGTCTCGACGTTTAGACTTTCCGGGTGCAAACAGTCCATCTGCCCACAGCTTTTACAGTAAAAATGGGGATGGGGTGCATGGTGATCATTGGGGGCCAGACCGTAATAAGCGGCCCGGCCGCCGGTGCTGAGACGTTCGACGATTCCAGAATCTACCAGCAGATCCAGAATACGGTAGACAGTCACCCGGTTAATCGAACTGCTGCGCTCCAGCGTTTTGAAAATGTCAGCGGCTGACATCGGAAACTGGTTGTTGCCGACAATCTCCAGAACGTGCAGGCGATTTTTAGTCGTTTCCACATCGGCCGAGGTAAGCATCTGCGGATAATTGCATTGATGGCACATTTTAATCCTCTGCTAATAAAGCCTTCATCAACCAATTACGAACAGTTATAGCCAATCCCATGCAAACCTCTATTTTTTAAATGGCTCAAGGCTCGCGGCCTAAAGTGCAAGGAAAAACAAACAAACTGAGTGCTTGGGTCGTTGTATCCCAATCTATTAAAGTCGCTGATGATTCATACAGCGCCTAAAGCAACTAAATTTTCTTCTAAAAAACAAACGTGGTTATCTCGGAAACTCCAGTTTAATATATCTGATATGGTTCTCACCACGAAGAACACGAAGATCACAAAGGGATTACACATAATTTTGCTTTTGTCTTTTCGTGTCCTTTGTGCCCTTCGTGGTTATATGTGCTTCACTTGAGCTTCCCGAAAAAGCGTAAAAACAAATTTTTGAGTTTCATAGCAAAGTGGCCTCGTTTTATTTGGTTTCATCCCCTTCTAATCTATCTGTTGTTTTTACAAGAATGCCCGTGTGCTCAAGCAATAAAGAGAGCATAAACGCAATCCCTGCGACCATGATGATCGCCGCCCCGGATGTCAGATCGTACCGGTATGCCAGCCACAGTCCGATAACCGTAAAAAGGGCCCCCAGCAGGCTGGACCCCACCATCATCTGAAGCAGAGATTTGGCGTGTTTCTCGACGATAAATGGCGGGATGGTCAAAAGGGCAATCACCAGAATCAAGCCCACCACCTGTATCACCATAACAATGGTTACGGCCAGGATCCCGATGAGCGCGAAATACAGGCCTGTTACCGGCACCCCGCGGATCCGCGCGAATTCTTCATCATAGGACATAGCCAGCAGGTCCTTGTAGTACACAGCCACCAGTATCGTAATCAAAATCCCGAGTACCAGCATGATCAACAGGTCCGATCCCGGCACGGTCAGAATGCTGCCAAACAGATAGCTCATCAAATCCACATTGTAACCCGGGGTCAGGTCGATCAAAATGATGCCGAATGCCATCCCCAGGGCCCAGATCACACCGATGATCGTATCGGCGCGGTGTTTGGCCTTCAGGCTGACGGCGGCCATGAGCATGGCAGCAGCCAGCGCAAAACCGATGGTGCCCGGCAAATAGGGCCAGCCGAAGAAAAAGGCCAGGCCGATGCCGCCGTAAGCGGCATGGGCAATGCCGCCCGACAGAAACACAATGCGATTAACGACCACCAGCGTGCCCATGATGCCGCAGATCATGCTGGCCAACAGGCCTGCCATCAGTGCGTGGCGCATAAATTCAAAATGAAGGGCTTCAATCATTGAGCAAAATATCCATGAATTATACTGTTCAGAAGTGGTTTCAAAACCACAGATCAGGTTTAAGGGCAAGGCGCGGACCGAGCGGGAAAGCGCAGCATACATGGGTATGTGAGCATTTACCGGAGGTCTGCAACGCAGCCATTGGGCCTCAGATGGGGTTTTGAAACCACTTCTAGTGATCTTTGAGCACTCTATGCGGCAACCCATGGGCCAGTAACTCCACGGGGCACGTATCGTCTGCGGCGCAGGGGTACATGGTTTCCAGCATCTCACCGGTAATTTCCGCCTGGTTGTGATGGTGCAGGACCCTGTTCACGCAGGCCACCGATTTTACATACCGGGATACTGCCAGCAGGTCGTGGCTGACAACCACAATCGTGACGTCCCGGTTCAAATCTTTGAGCATTTCAAAAAATTCGGCCTGACCTTTGGTGTCGATGCTGGCGGTGGGCTCATCCAGCAGCAGCAATCGGGGCCGGGTGACCAGCGCCCTGGCAATGAAGACTCGCTGGCACTGGCCGCCGGACAATTCACCGATTTTTTTCTCCGCCAAGCCCGCCATCTCAAGCCGCGCCAGTGCTGCCAGTGCTTCCTGGCGGTTGGAAGTTGTCTTGCGCGCCCAGCGTTTTTTGGGCTCCAGCTTGCCCATCAACACCACATCCAGGGCCGTAATCGGGAAGCTGCGATTGATATAGACATCCTGCGGCACGTAGCCGATTTTCGCTGATGCTTTTTGCGAAGATTGGCCGGTGACACGCACGCTGCCCTCATCCGGCTTGAGCAAACCCAGTATCAGTTTCAACAGGGTGGTTTTACCGCCGCCGTTGGGGCCGATCATCGCCATAAAATCCCCTTGCCGGATCTCAAGGCTGACATCCTGCAATACGGTTTCGCCGTTAAAGGCAAATGACACATTATTCATTTCGACAATCGGCGTGCTCATTGCTGTCTTCCTATTTCAAAGCGGCCCTGAATTTGCTGGCCACATTGCGCAGGTTGCCCAACCAGTCCTCAGCCAGCGGATCGGCAACAGCCACCTGACCACCGATTTCTTTAGCCAGGAGTTTGGCGCTACGGATCGAAAACTGGGGTTGAACAAAGATAATGTTGATATCCTTTTCGCGGGCATGTTCGATCAACTCTTTCAACTGGGCCGGTTTGGGATCTTTGCCTTCAATCTCAACCGCAACCTGTTTGAGCCCATAGGCCCGGGCAAAATAACCCCAGGACGGATGAAACACCATAAACCGCAGCCCTCGCTTGCCGGCAAAAATCGTCTTGATTTCATTGTCCAGTCGATCGATTTCAGTTACGAATAGTTGATAGTTTTTTTGATAAACGGCATGATGGGAGGGATCCAATTTTTGCAGCGCGTTCATGATCGTACGGGCCTGGATTTTAACCAGGGCCGGCGAAAGCCAGATATGGGGATCCAGCCCCCTGCGCCCCTGGGTACCGGCTTCATGATGAGCCTCATCTTCAGCCTGGTGATGGGTTGCCATGGGTATTTTTTCAATGCCGTCATCGGTATGGACCACCGTCATGCCCGGGTTGGCGGCGGCGATTTTTTCCAGCCAGGCATTTTCAAACGGCACGCCGATGGCAAAATATCCTTTGGCCTTCGATATGCCAGCCATCTGTCTGGGTTTGGGCTCATAGGTGTGCGGATCAGCGCCAGATGGTAACATCACCTGGACATTCACCAGTTCCCTGCCAATTTGTTGCACAAAATAATTTTGGGGAGCAATGCTCACAAAAACCGGCAACGGGCTTGCGGCCCATGCAAAGGAGCCAATACCTATAGCGACGACAATCAAAACAGATAGTCGAACCATTCTCTGCGCGACACTCAACCTGCTGTCGGTTTTGAATTTGTGTTTAGATGTAATTTCGTTGCAATTAACCATCTGGCACCATCGATAGATATATTATCATATGTTATATATGGTTAGAATACTAATAAACCGCACTTTAATCTAAGTATAATATGCAAAAATATTGCATAAAGCCAAAGATTGCAAATTTTTTTATTTGGTCGGCTGATCAATTCAGGTTTTTCTTGACTCTAAGATCAGAATCCCCCCATGCTGCAAACCGATCACGACAATTACGCCAAGGTGGTCAAAAAGACCCTGAAGTTCATACGGGTCCCGGCGTTCACACTCGAATAAGATGTTATCGGCTATCAGTTGTTTGTTAGCAGGTCGGTTGTTTGATGGTTAAAAATAAAATCGGATCGCATTCCTTATTGAAAAATATATATTTTAAAACCTCAGATTTTGTTCCAGGGCCCCCGCAAAATGCGGGATTTCGTATCATATTTTAATTTATTACGGTATTCAAAAGGCGTGAGATGCTGAAAAAGCGGAGCGTACACGGATAGTACGTGAGCATTTTGAAGGGACTCACAACGCTGCCATGGGACAAAATATGAGGTTTTATAGGGGAGGGAATTATGGCATTAGACTTGAGTGCCATCGGCAAAAAAATCGGGCCCTGCACCAAAGATTACACCTGGAAGGACACCGTGCTGTATGCCCTCGGGGTGGGCGCCGGGTTTTCAGATCTGGATTACTGTTATGAAAAAGATTTAAAGGTCATTCCCAGTTTCGCGATTACCACCGCCTATGATCTGATGCCCGAGCTGGCTGCTGCCAGTAATATTAATCTGGCCGGCATCTTACACGGTGAGCACGAGATTATTTTCCACAACCCCATCCCTGTTGAAGGCACCCTGTCGACCGCCGGGGCGATCACGCATTATTATGACAAAGGCAAGGATAGAGGGGCGCTGATCATTGCCGAATTTGAAACCCAGCACTCCAGCGGCGATAAACTGTTCACCAGCATTGCCACGATATTTGCGCGTTTGGACGGCGGATTCGGCGGTAAGGATGCGCCCAAAAAGCAGATTCATTTTCCGGAGCGCGAGCCGGATATGGTGGCGGCGGCCAGGCCCACTGCCGATCAGCCGCTGATATTCAGGCTGTCCGGTGATACCTTTCAGCTGCACGTGGACCGTGAATTTGCCAAAATGGCCGGTTTTGAGCGACCGATCATGCACGGCCTGTGTACCCACGGATATGCCTGTCGGGCGCTGATCGAAAAGCTGGTGCCGGGTGAGCCCCAAAAGGTCAGGCGGCTGGATTGCCGCTTTAAGCGCCCCCTTTATCCCGGCGTGCCGATCAAAACGCTTATCTGGCAAATCGGTGACGGCCAGGCGCTCTGGCGGGTGATCAACGCCAAGTCCGGTGAGGTGGTGATCGATAACGGCGTTTTTGAATACGGCGACCCGGTCACAGAACAAATTCGATTTGATGGCCGCGTGGCCATAGTCACTGGCGCCGGAGCCGGGCTCGGCCGGGTATATGCTTTGGAGTTGGCCAAACGCGGCGCCAGGGTCGTGGTTAACGATCTGGGCGGCGCCCGCGACGGCAGCGGCATAGGCTCCAAAAATCCGGCTGATCAGGTGATGGACGAGATTCAGGCCCTGGGCGGCGAAGCTGTAGCCAGCTATGACAGTGTTGCCAGCGTCGAGGGTGGTGAAAATATTGTCCGCTCGGCCCTGGATGCCTTTGGGACGGTGGACATTCTGATTAACAATGCCGGCATTTTAAGGGACAAGACCTTTTTAAAAATGGAACCGCAAAACTGGCAGGCGGTCCTGGATGTACATTTAAACGGTGCCTACCACGTTTCCCGCCCGGCCTTCGGGGTGATGAAGGAGAAGGGTTACGGGCGGATCCTGCTGACAACTTCAGCCGCGGGGCTTTATGGCAATTTCGGCCAATCCAACTATACGGCAGCCAAGATGGGCCTGGTGGGCCTGATGAACACTTTAAAATTAGAAGGCGAAAAATACGATATCAAGGTCAACACGATTGCTCCGGTGGCAGCCTCACGTTTGACGGAGGATATTTTACTGCCGGATTTTATCGATAAACTCAAACCGGAGCTGGTGGCACCCATGGCATTGTATCTGGTGTCCGAGCAATGCCCGGTCAGCGGCAATGTCTATAATGCCGGCATGGGCTGCTTCAACCGGGCCGCCATTGTGACCGGCCCCGGCGCCTGTGTGAGCGATGGTGAAAAAGTCTTCGCGCCCGAACAGCTCCTGGCCCAATGGGAAAAGCTCACCGATCTGCAAGACGTTAAAGAGTACTGGAACGCCACCGAGCAGATCAGTGATGCATTACAGGTAATCAAAGAAGGAGTGAAGAGATGATCGGAATCACATCCTATGGTGCCTACATCCCGCGATTGAGATTGGAGCGCATGGCCATCTTTCAGGCCATGGGCTGGTTTGCCCCCGCGTTGATGATGGTGGCCCAGGGCGAACGCTCCATGTGCAATTGGGATGAGGATGCCATTACGATGGCGGTGGCGGCCGCCCGCGATTGCCTGCGCGGCCGGGATAAAAAACAACTGGATGGCCTGTATCTGGCCTCCACAACGCTGCCGTTTGCCGACCGGCAGAATGCCGGCATCGTGTCCGCGGCGCTTAATCTTAAAGATAAGCTAATTGTCGCCGATTTTGCCGCCTCTCAAAAGGCCTCGACAACCGCCCTGATCACGGCTTTGGAATCCATTTACAGCGGCCAGCGTCATCATGTGATGGTGGCTGCTTCAGATCGCCGCGAAACCCGGGCTGCCGATTTTTACGAACTGTGGTTCGGTGACGGCGCAGCGGCTTTGATGGTCGGCGATAGCGATGTCATTGCTGAATACAAAGGTTCCTATTCCGTTAGCCATGAATTTGTCGATCATTACCGGGGGGCGAACAAGAAGTATGACTACGTGTGGGAAGAGCGCTGGGCCCGGGATGCCGGTTACGGCCGCATCATTCCCGAGGTGATCGATGGCCTGCTGCAAAAGCTTAATCTGACCATCGCTGATGTGCATAAAATTATTTATCCCTGTGTTTTTAAACGGGACCACCGCAATATCGCCCGGCAACTGGGCGCAGCTCCGGAGGTGCTGGTGGACAACATGCATGAGGTCTGCGGTGAAACCGGCACCGCCCACCCGTTTATCATGTTTATATCTGCTCTGGAAAAAGCGCAGCCCGGTGACCGGTTGATTGTTGTGGGTTTCGGCCAGGGCGCTAATGCCCTGCTTTTCGAGGCGACTGAACACATCCACGATCTGTCGGACAGAGACGGCGTCGCCGGGTCACTGGCCCGTAAAAAACCCATGAGCAATTATCTGAAGTGGCTCAAATTCAGGGATTTGATTCAAACCGAGATGGGGATCCGGGCCGAAGCACCGACTCAGACAGCCACCAGCGTGTTATGGCGCAAAAACAAGATGATCCTGGGACTGGTAGGCGGTAAATGTAAGTCTTGCGGCACACCGCAATTTCCCAGGATGGATATCTGTGTCAACCCCGACTGCGGGGCTCTTCACAGCCAGGAAGATTATGAATTTGCCGATGTGCCGGCCCGGGTGAAAACCTTTACAGCCGATATGCTATCGATTTCAGTCGACCCGCCGGCCATATACGGGATGGTGCAATTTGAAGGCGGGGGGCGGTTGACGGCTGATTTTACGGATTGTGAGCTTGATGACCTGAAAGTTGGCTTGCCGGTGCAGATGGCTTTCAAACGCAAGGGGGCGGACCCGGAGCGCGGCTTTGTCAATTATTTCTGGAAGGCCGTTCCGGTGACCGGCGGCGCTGCCACCCGGGGTCAACTGCGCTTTGACGGACGTGTCGCCATTGTCACCGGTGCCGGGGCGGGCCTGGGGCGCGCTTACGCATTGGAATTGGCCCGGCGCGGGGCCAGCGTCGTGGTCAACGATCTGGGGGGAGCCCGCGATGGCAGCGCCACAGGCTCCAAAAGCCCGGCCGATCAGGTCGTTGCCGAGATCAAACGATTGGGCGCTCAGGCGGTGGCCAATTACGATAATGTCGCCACAGCTGAGGGCGGCGCAAATATCGTCCGCGCGGCCCTGAATGCCTATGGTCGGGTGGATATCCTGATTAACAATGCCGGTATTCTGCGGGACAGAAGCTTTCTAAAAATGACCCCTGATGACTGGCAGGCGGTTTTAAACGTTCATCTCAACGGTGCTTATTTTGTGACGCAGCCGGCTATGGCAGCCATGAAGCAAAACGGCTATGGGCGAATTGTGATGACCACATCGGCTGCCGGCCTGTACGGTAATTTCGGTCAATCCAATTATTCGGCTGCCAAGCTGGCCCTGATCGGACTGATGAACACCCTTAAGCTGGAAGGCACCCAGTACAATATCCACGTCAATACGGTTGCACCCATTGCCGCTTCACGCCTGACCGAAAATGTCCTGCCGCCGGATCTCCTCGAGCGTTCCAAACCGGAACATGTTGTCCCTCTGGTGATGGCGCTGTGCAGCGAAGGCTGCTATGACAGCGGTTATATTTTCAATTGTGGCATGGGGTATGCAAATCGTGCATCCGTCCTGACGGGCCGGGCTGTTCAACTGGGAGATGTTGACAGCCCGCCCACTCCGGAGCGCATTCAGCAGAATTGGGAAAGAATTAATTCCCTGGACGGCGCCCGGGTATATGAAGAGGCCAGCAGCGCGGTTTTTGCGCTGATGGCGCCACGTGGCGATGATGTAAAAGAAACACAACCAGAGGGGCAGGGTCGTGTGGCCGCCATCTTCGAACAAATGCCGAAAACATTTAGAGCCGATGTCGTCGCCGGTGTTGATGTCGTCTTTCAATTCAGCATCTCGGGGGAAGGCGGCGGCGATTGGCAGTGTCTGATTAAAGACAGCACCTGCAAGGTTGAAGCCGGGGTTCATGAAAAGCCGGCTTGCACCTTGAAAATGGCTGCGTCGGACTTTTTGGCCCTGATGGAGGGCAGGCTGCCGGCCATGCAGGCGTACACCTCGGGCAAGCTGAAAATCAAAGGCGATATCATGAAGTCGCAGTTGTTGGAGAAGCTGTTCAAAATCGGTTGAAAAGCTTCGGTTCAGGGTTCAAGGTTCAAAGGTTCAGAGGTTCAATACAAACCTGAATCAATATTTCAAAGCTATTAATGGAAGTTAATCGCAAAAGTGATCAAATTTATAAGGGACCAAATAGATAAGTCTCTGAATAAATGTTTTTTAACTTGTTTCAAAACTTCAACTTTTGTTCGAGGGCAAGGCGCGATTCGATTCAAAAGTGGAGCGTACACGATAGTACGTGAGCATTTTGAATTGGATCGGAACACAGTCATCGGGCAAAAGATGGAGTTTTGATGGAGGAAGCTATGGCTACGGGGATAAAGGACAAAGTTGCCATCATCGGCATGGGCTGCACTCGTTTTGGCGAGCGCTGGGATGTGGGCGCCGAGGAATTAATGGTCGAAGCCTTTCAGGAATGTCTGAAGGATGCCGGCATCGAAAAAAAGGATATCGGTGCCGCCTGGCTGGGCACCTGCTTTGACAGTATCAATGTCGGCAAAAGCGCTTTGCCCATGTCCTTAACGCTGAGGCTGCCCATGATCCCGGTCACGCGGGTGGAGAATTATTGCGCCACCGGCACCGAAGCGTTTCGGGGCGCTTGCTATGCCGTTGCATCCGGCGCCTACGATATCTGTCTGGCCCTGGGAGTGGAAAAGCTCAAGGATATCGGCTACGGCGGGTTACCCAGTTTCGTGGGCTCGGATTCCGGAAGCCTGACCTGGCAGTGGTTTCCCAACATGACCGCGCCGGGTGCATTTGCCCAGCTGGCCAGCGCTTACGCCGCCAAATATAAAGTGCCCGACACAGACCTCAAACGCGCCATGGCGCACGTGTCGGCCAAAAGCCATGCCAACGCAGTTTCGAACCCCAAAGCCCACCTGCGCAAGGCGTTGACCGAAGATCAGGTGATGGCGGCCCCGATTATCGCTCATCCACTTGGCCTGTATGATTGCTGCGGCGTCAGCGATGGTGCTGCCTGCGCGATTGTCACCACCCCGGAGATGGCCGAAAAGCTGGGCAAAAAGAAAATTATCACCGTCAAAGCACTTCAACTGGCGCTGAGCAGCGGAGAGGAAATTGGCTATAATGACTGGGACGGTGACCATTTTATCACCACCAGCAAATGCAGTAGCGAGGCTTACAAAGAGGCCGGCATCACCAATCCGCGCAAGGACATCGACATGATGGAGGTCCATGATTGCTTTTCGATCACCGAGCTGGTGACCATGGAGGATCTTCATGTTTCCGAAAGAGGGCAGGCCTACAAAGATGTGATGGACGGGTTTTACGACCGGGACGGGACGATACCCTGTCAGGTGGACGGTGGGCTGAAGTGCTTCGGTCATCCCATCGGAGCCTCCGGGCTGCGGATGCTGTATGAGCTGTACCTACAATTTCACGGTCGGGCCGGCGAGCGCCAGCTCGAGAATCCTCGCTATGGGCTGACCCATAACCTGGGCGGCTTTCCGGCCATGAATGTGTGCAGTATTTCCATTATCGGACAGTATAGATGACAGCAGGCACAGGGCGCAAGGCGTAAGGCTCAAGGCGTCAGATATGATCAAATTCTTAAGTCGTATGCCATGCGCCGTACGCCTTTTCCAAAGAGATCTTTAATAATGGAGATATTAAACTACACTGAAGAACATTTTAAATTTAGAAAACGATTGCGGGATTTTCTGGCGAAAGAAGTAACGCCGCATGCGGATCAATGGGAAAAAGACGGAATCGTCCCCAAGGCTGCCTGGCAGAAAATGGGTCGGGCCGGCTTCCTGTGCACCGAGGTCTCACGCGACTATGGCGGCATCGGCGGGGATTTTTTGTATTCGGTGATCGTCACCGAAGAGATCTCGCGAACGCATCAAAACGGCCTGGTGGCGTCTTTGCACAGCGATATCGTCGTTCCCTATATTAGCGCATATGCCTCTCCCGAGTTGAAGCAAAAATATTTACCCGCTTGCGTCTCCGGAGACATCGTCACAGCGGTGGCCATGACAGAGCCGGATGCCGGCAGCGACCTGGCCGGCATGACCACCGCTGCGGTCGAAGAAGGCGATGAGGTGGTTCTCAACGGCTCCAAGACCTTTATCTCCAACGGCATTATCGCCGATTTGATCGTGCTGGCCGCCAGAGATCCGGCAATTGAGGATCCCTACCAGGCTATTTCGCTGTATCTGGTTGAATCCGGCACGCCGGGCTTTGAAAAGGGGCGCCGCTTGAAAAAAATGGGGCTGTGGAGCCAGGATACCGCCGAGCTCTTTTTTTCCAAATGCCGCATTCCCAAAGCCAACCGCCTGGGTAAAAAAGGCGACGGGTTTCTGATGCTTATGGAAAAACTGCAGCAGGAGCGCCTGGTATGCGCCATCTGGGCCGTCTCCGGCGCAGAGCGCATCCTGGAATGGATCATGGCGCATTGTAAGGAGACGCGGGTTTCAGGGAAACCCGTGTCGAAATCCCAGGTCGTCCAGTTCAGCCTGATCGAAATGGCCACGGATGTCAAACTGGGCCGGGCCTTTGTCGAAAAATTAGTACGGGATCATATGGCCGGTGAAAATGTTGTGGTTGAAACCTCTATGGCCAAATACTGGACCACGGACATGGTCAAACGGATTGCCGACCGTGCGCTAGATTTTTGCAGCAATTTTGGAATGCTGGAAGCCTGCCCGATTGCGCGCGCCTGGCGCGATGTGAGGGTGATGTCGATTTTTGCGGGCACCAACGAGATAATGAAGTCGATCGCCGCCAAATTCCTTAACCTTTCGTAAAACCTCATATTTTGTCCCATGGCTGCGTTGTGAGCGTCTTCAAAATGCTCACGTACTTTCGTGTACAGACAATAACCTCAGAGCAGGTGATAGATCGGTATTGATTTTACATCGATTCCATTATTTTGTATTTGATATCTGTTCTTTTGTTGCGGCCCCTTATGCATGAGTTTGCATCCCGCCAAGGCGGAACTGATGATTCATGAAGCAGCCAAACGAAAACTGCCTGGCCCATCGGATAAAAATGTCAAAAGAAGATAAAATTTTTCAGGGACCTGACGGTCCCTTTCACTATATCGACTGGGGTGGTAACGGGCCGGTGGCGCATTTTGCCCATGCCACCGGGTTATGCGCCGGTGCCTATAGGCTCTTGGCTCAAAGGCTAAAGCCGCATCTGAAGATTTTGGGCAGGGACGATAGAGGCCACGGTAGAACCCAGGCGCCGGCGGATCCTCAAATGCTGAGAAATTGGGATATTTTTGTCGATGACCTGGAGCGCTTTATCGAAAGTTTGGGCAAGCCCGTGATTGCGATGGGGCATTCACGCGGAGCGACCGTCAGTTTGCTTTTGGCAGTTAAACGGCCAGATTTGATCCGCGCGCTAGTTCTCATCGATCCTACCATTTTACCGTTTTCATGGATGTGGTGGTGGTATGTCTTCAAACTAACCGGACTGACCCGTTTTGTGCCCATCGTTGCTACCGCCGCCAAAAGGTTTAGAGCGAAGGTT
>JASFJF010000073.1:0-12487 GCA_050122255.1 Desulfobacterales bacterium | reverse complement strand
GGGGTAAAAATATCTTTTTGAGCTAAATTGCTGGTGAAGACCGCTACGATGTTTTTATGGGGCACGACAAATATAAATTGCCCATGATACCCCAACGCCGTGAATGCGCCGGATCCCATCGTCCACCATTGATAGCCATAATCCATCGGCCCTTTTGTGGCAGCATGGTTGCGCGTTGATTCCTTTATCCAGCGAGAGGAGACGATCTGTTTGTCCTCCCACAGCCCATTGTTCAGATAAAGATAGCCGAATTTAGCCATGTCGCGCGGGCGCATATGAATTCTGCCATAGCCGACGGTGATCCCCTGTGGATTCGATGACCAACTGATCCCGGATATGCCCAGCGGTTCAAAAAGATGTTCTTCAGCAAACGAGAGCGCTTCCATTCCGGTTTTTTGCTGTAAAATAGCCGAAAGTAAAAAGGTAGCGCCGTTACAATATTCAAAATGGGTTCCCGGCTGCTGGGCCATGGGCAGATCGATCATATACTGCACCCAGTCGGCGCTGTCCCTCAGCTGTTGCAAACCGATCCACTTATAGCGATAAGAATCACGGCATTGCAGGCCCGTGGTCATGGTCAACACATGCTCAAGGGTCATTGCTTTCTTATGGGCATCAAGGTTTTTAGCTGTGTGGTTCGGGAAAAAATCCAACACAGGCGTGTGCACGCTTTTAATGAGACCTTTATCAATGGCGATCCCGATCAATGCCGATGTAACGCTTTTTGAACAGGAGTAGATGTTATGTCGATCAGCCGCATCGCGCGGAAAACTGTAAGCATCCAGTACGATATACCCGTTACGAACCACCAGGACACTATCGATCTTCATGTCATTCTGCCAGATAACCTCCAGCATATCCAGCAGCAGCGCCGAGTTCATTCCCTGGCTTTCCGGAGTGGCGATCTTCCAGCCCTGCGTCGGCCAGTAATCCGGCTTTTCCGGCCCCATCCCCCCACAACTCCATAACACCGCACATACCTGTATAAGGACAAAAAATGGCAACGCCTTTTCTATTATGTTTCTGTCCATTTTTCTGTACCCGAACATTCTGGTTTCACTTGCGGATTAGCACGGTGATAATAAAAACCAAAAGCGGAGTGCCCATAAACTCTTTAATAATGATAGGCTACTTTATCTCCGGTTTTATATTTGACTTTTAATTAGGAGCATATCTAAATTTTATAAAGGTAAATGGCTTTAAAAACGCTTAGATTTTTTTTGATAGCAAGGCGTGAATTGCTGAGGAAGCGGAGCGTACACCTGGTACGTGAGCATTTCGAAGTAATTCACAACGCGGCTATCGGGCAAAAGATAAGTGTTTTTAAGCCAATTTTAGGCTTTGCGTTGGATCTTTGGGTTAAGCTCCTCGCGCAACCAATCCGCAAACAAATTAATCCCGATCACCAGCAGAATCAGGGCTGCGCCCGGAAAAACAATCATCCACCACATGCCGGCATAAATGTAGTTTTTGCCGATGGAGATCATCATGCCTAAGGAGGGCTCGGTCAGCGGAACCCCGACGCCTAAAAAGCTCAGGGTGGCCTCGAGCATGATCACCACCGCCAGGTCGATGGCCAGCACCACAAAGATCGGCGGGATGGCATTGGGCAGCAAGTGGCGCAGCAGGAGCCTGAAATCGCCGGCACCGGTGGATTTGGCGGCCATGATATAGGCATTTTGTTTGACCTCAAGCACGCTGCCGCGCATGGTGCGGGCATAGCGCACCCAGCCGGCAATGCAGATGGCCAGAATGACAATCAACTTGCTGCCACCACCGGCAATTCCCAGAAATAAAAAGGCCAGCAGGGTGGTTGAAAAGGAAAACAGGGTATCAGCCAGGCGCATCGTGATCGCGTCAATCCAGCCGCCATAGTATCCGGCCAAAAGCCCGATGATCACACCGAAAGTCCCGGCGATCAACACGACACTGAAGCCCACGATCAAAGATGTTCGGCAGCCGTAAATGATGGTGCTGAGGATACCACGCCCCTGATCATCGGTCCCCAGCAAAAAAGGCGCTGTGCCCTCCTCCATCCAGATCGGCGGCGTTAAGAAATGCTCCAGCGTCAGCTTTTCAAGATCGTAGGGGTTCTGGGGCGTAATCCAGGGAGCCAGCAAGGCTGCCAGAATAAATACGGCCAGAATGACACTGCCGACGATCGCAGAAGGGTCCTGCAGGAAACTGTAAAGCATTCTGGACTTGATGCGCCGCTTACTCATAACGGATCTTCGGATTGATAACGGCATAGAGGATATCAACGAGAATGTTCATCGTGATAATGATCACAGCCGCCAGCATAATATAGGTCACAATTACCGGTTGATCGGTTTCATAAATGGACGTTAGCAATAAGTTGCCCATGCCCGGCCACTGGAAGATCGTTTCGGTTACGATTGAAAACGCGATCAACTCGCCAAACTGCAAGCCGGTGATGGTGACCACCGGGATCAAGGCGTTGCGCAGGGCGTGTTTGAAAATCACTTTTCTGGGCGGCAGACCCTTGGCCCAGGCCGTTTTAATGTATTCTTCGGTCAAAACTTCGCGCATGCCAGCGCGGGTCAGCCGCAGAAGCACCGCCAGTTGGTACATGGCCAGCGTCAGCGCCGGCAAAATCAGGTGTTTGATGCCGTCTAAGGTTAATAATCCCGTACGCCAGAAACCCATTTTGACGGTTTCACCGCGCCCGAAAGGGGGTAAAATGCCCAGATAAACAGCAAAACCCATAATGAGCAAGATACCCATTAAAAAAGTGGGGATTGAAATACCGCCCAGAGAGCCCGCCATGATGAGCCGATTACGCAGTGCATATGGTTTGAGCGCTACTACGACACCTAAGCATACGCCGATTAAAAAAGCCATAAAAACGGCAGATGTAGCCAATTCAAAGGTGGCCGGAAAGCGCTCCAGGATGAGCCCCAGGGCCGGCACCCGCGTTACATAGGATATGCCGAAATTGCCCTGTACGGCATTGGCCAGCCAGCGAACGTACTGCACGTGCATGGGCTTATCCAGACCCAGGCTGCGCCGCACCTCTTCGGCCTGTTCAAAGGTGGCATATCGCCCCGCCAGCATCACCACCGGGTCTCCCATGTAGCGAAAAACAACAAAGCACAAAAGGGACGCAACCAGCAAAACGACAATGCCCTGAATCAGTCTGCGTGCAATATAAGTGGCCATGCTCGTTCAAAAATGGTTATGCCGGGGCCGCAGGGCTGCGGCCCCGACTTTGGTCTGAGTAGGATTATTTTGAAATTTCTTTGTACACCATCCAGCGGTCCGGGCGCGGTTGAAATTTTATGCCTTTGCCTTTTTGAATGGCATACAGATCTTCCTGGTAGTGCAGCGGGATCCAGGCGATCTTGTCAACCATGGCCATCTTGTTGAGCTGCTGCAGGACTTTGGCACGTTCCTGCGGATTGACGATATCGGCTGTAGATTGCAACAATTTGTCGATATCCGGATCGCTGAAGGCAGCACCGTTGAAGGTTCCATGGCCGGATTCTTTGTCTCGGGTATGCGCCAGCTTGAAATAGGTGCGCCCCATGTCAAAGGTGCCGTCAAACCAGCCGATCAGATAAAAATCCAGCACCCCATCGGTCACTTCCGGAAAAAAGATGGACTTGGGTTTGACATCCAGCTGCACTTTAATGCCGACTTTGGCCAGGTATTTGGCCACAGCCTCGGCTATTTTTTCATCCTGGACATAGCGGTCGTTGGGACCGGACAGCTTAATCTCAAATCCGTTTTCGTAGCCGGCTTCTGTGAGCAGCTTTTTGGCTTCGACCGGATCGTATTTGAGCCGCTGAATGTTGCCGTTGTAGCCGATGGTGGGCGGATCCGGAATCTGAGCCGCCGGTGCCGCATGACCGCGCATGACCTTTTCGATGATCTCATCTTCATTGATGGCCATGTACATGGCCTTGCGCACCCGAACATCGGCCGTCGGACTGCCTGGCTTGTTGTTCAATGCCAGGAAGATCGACCGACGGGCGGGCCGGCTGACCACATCCAGCTTGGGATTTTTGACGATTTTATCGAACAGTTCCACCGGAACGCCGGACATCAGGTCCACCTGCCCGGCTGCCAGGGCTGCAAATCGGGTGGAGGATTCTTTGATCGGCCGCACTTCAACTTTCTGGATCGGCGGTGCACCTTCCCAGTAGTCCGCATTGGCTTCCAGGCGTACATATGACCCTTTGACCCATTCGACCAGTTTATAGGCGCCGGTGCCGATGGGTTTGACCATCACATCCCCGGGATCGCGGGACTCGGTCGACTCCTTATCCATGATAAACACCTGGTGCATGTTGTTGGCAAACCATGGAATCGGCTCCTTGGTTTTGATGATCACCGTATAATCATCCGGTGTCTCCACTGCCGCAATCGATTTGCCGGTGTTGATGAATTCGGAAACATCCGGATTGCTGAGCCGTTCAAAGGAAAACTTGACATCAGCGGCGGTAAACGGATTGCCGTTGTGGAATTTAACGCCTTTGCGCAGATAAAACTTCCATGACAGCTGATCGAGCCGTTCCCAGCGCTCGGCCAAGGCCGGCGCCAGGGTGCCATCCGGACCTTTGCGCTGCAAAAGACCGTCAAAAAGGTTGGCCATGTACTGCAGGCCGGCATCGGAATCATCCCCGTGCGGGTTCATCATGCGGGGCGGGACGTCCAGCGCAACAGAAATAGATGATGCCGCCAATACAGGGCTGTTCGTACAGAATACCATCACTGCAAAAGTGACGGCGATAAGAAGATAGCATGTCTTTTTCATTGATGTTCCTCCTTTCTGATTAACATAAGTGTCTATTATGTGTTTCCCGGTGTACCGGCAAAGCCTGCAGGCTTGCGGTGCCCCTCAGGACCGGGAAGCCATTGCCTTCACCCAATGCTGCATTACGCCAATGATCTGATACGAAGATCTTCAAGTAAAGTCATTTATCTATTTAGAAATTTGAAACGCTCAAATTAGATTTAATATAGATAACAGGCAACCATATGATTATCGCCGATATCCTTTAGCTCCGGTGCCGCCTGATCACAGGCGTCCATGCGATGCGGGCAGCGGGGATGAAATGCGCAACCGGACGGCGGATTGATCGGGCTGGGCACATCGCCTTTTAGGATCATGCGTTCTTTTTTAATCCTGGGATCCGCCACCGGGATCGCCGACAGCAGCGCCCGGGTATAGGGGTGCTTCGGATCGGTATATACGTTATTATAGGCTGACAATTCCACGACCTTGCCCAGATACATTACCGCAATGCGGTCGCAGATGTGTTCGACCACCGCCAGGTCGTGAGCAATAATGATATAGGACAGATGAAATTCCTGCTGCAGATCGATCAGCAGGTTGATAATCTGGGCCTGAATGGAAACATCCAGAGCGGAAACCGGTTCATCGCCGATGATCACCTGGGGGTTGAGGGCCAGCGCCCGGGCAATGCCGATACGTTGCCGCTGGCCGCCACTGAATTCATGAGGATAGCGCCGCCCCTGCTCGGGCCGCAGGCCGACCTTCTCCAGCAGGTAGGCGATGCGCTCATTTCTTTCGGCCCCCGGATATACGTTGTGAATTTCCATGGGGTCTCTGAGAATATGATTGACGGTCATGCGGGGATTCAGCGACGAATAGGGATCCTGGAAGATCATCTGAATTTGTCTTTTAAGCGTTCTGAGCTCAGATGTATTCAGGGTGGTGATGTCGGTTTCACCAAAGTAAACGGTGCCGGCGGTGGGTTCGATCAGTCGTATGACCGCCAGACCGGTAGTCGTCTTACCGCAACCGCTTTCTCCGACAATGCCCAATGTCTCCCCTTTTCCAAGAGTTAAGGAAACGCCGTCAACGGCATAAACATAACCTGCCGTGCGCGATAGCAGCCCTTTTTTTATCGGAAAATGGACTTCCAAATTTTCAACTGACAGCAGCGTTTCCAAGGCAAAATCCTTTTAGCGCTCTAATATAAAAAACATCTCACATAATGGCCATCACCCAGATCTGTCATCTGGGGTGGATTTTGATTGCAGATCGCCATCGCATGCTGGCAGCGCGGCGTAAAATGGCATCCAGGAGACAAATCATATAGACTGGGTACGATACCCGAAATTTCCTGAAGTCGCTGACGGCCATGCAGCGAGCGCTCGCCCAGCTTGGGAATCGATTGCAGCAAACCCTGGGTATAAGGGTGTTTGGGATCATTAAAGATCGCAATGGCTTTGGCTTCTTCCACCACTTTGCCGGCATACATGACAATCACGCGTTGGGCGATTTCGGCAATCACCCCCAAATCGTGGGTAATCATCATGACGGCGGTATCGTAATCCTCTCTGAGCTGCAGCATCAAGTCGAGGATCTGGGCCTGTATGGTCACATCCAAGGCGGTGGTGGGCTCATCGGCGATCAGGATCTCCGGATTGCAGGCCAACGCCATGGCGATCATGGCGCGCTGGCGCATTCCCCCGGAAAGTTGATGCGGATACTCATGCACCCTTTTTTCCGGAGCCGGAATCTGAACCTTTTTAAGCATCTCGATCGAGCGCTTCCAGCTGTCGCGCTTGGACCGCTTCTCATGCAGGATAAACATCTCCGATATCTGATCACCGATTGTGTAAACCGGATTGAGAGAGGTCATCGGCTCCTGGAAAATCATGGCGATGCGCTTGCCGCGAATCGTTCGCATTTGCTCCATGGAAAGTTTTACAATATCGGTGGCATCAAAATAAATTTGGCCCTGCACTATTTTACCCGGCGGTTCGGGTATCAGCCGCATAATGGACTGGGCCGTGACGCTCTTACCGCAGCCGGATTCCCCCACAATGCCGAGCACCTCGCCTTTGTCGACATGAAAGCTGACATCGTCGACGGCCTTGGCAACACCCTCAAAGGTGGAAAAATGGGTTTTGAGATCTCTGACTTCAAGCAGGTGAGAGGATTGGCTCATATGTCTTTTTGATAATGGAGTTTAATCGAATATGAACAAAAACGATAGGAGCAACTTAACAACGCTAGTCATCATTGAATAAGCGATTTAACTCAAATAGCACAACATCATTACCCTTGCGGGTCGCTGTCTGTCAATAAAAATAAGTCAAATATAGCGCTGGTTCTTAACTTCAGATAGTTATCGACTTGAAAAGATCTATAGATATCTTTTCCGACAATTTAGCCAGAAATTAAAAAGGATGGTTTTTGAACGTTGACATTTCGAAGCGATCTGCAACGCTGCTATCGGGCAAAAGATGAGGGTTTTTAAGCCAATTTTAAATATTTTTGAGGAGCTTATTGGCCGGCGATTCCGCCATGGCCTTGCTAAAGCACTGCAGCGCATCAGACAGCGCCCGATAATCTTCGGTCTTGACAATCGGCAGGTCTTCGATTCCCTTATGATCGAGCGCTTCCAAAACGGATTGTATCGTCAGTTGGTTAATATCAAGGGCCGGCTGATAGGACAGTTCTTTGTCGATTTTTGTTTTTATTTCTGATACCAGACCGCTCTCGATCAGATCTGCAAGGATGCCATGCACCAGGCGAATGGGCATATGCAGCTGATTTGAAATCTGCAAATCGGTGGGAGGGGTGTCACCATTTTCAAATTTCTGAATCAGCAGGTGGACAACATGCAAGGTTAACAATTTTTTGTAGCCCGGGCTGACTTTGAGACTGTCCGGCTCTAATTCATAGGTGTCCACATTTTGATTGGCAAAAGACAGTTCCGCGCCGAAAAGAACAATCCACCAACTGATCTGAAGCCACAATAAAAACAAAGGCAGAGCAGCGAAACTTCCGTAGATCGCATTGTATCTGGCGGCGCCGATTTGAAAACTGATATAGAGTCCCTGGGCAAGCTGGTAAAGCGTCCCGGCAACTACACCACCGAGAAAACCGGCTTTAAAACAGACCCGCGTATTTGGCATGATAATGTAAAGAATCGTAAATACGATCCAGATCAAAACATAGGGTATAAGCTTCAACAAAAAAGAAATCAGCGGGCTCAACACACCCAGCAGGGCGATTTCCTGGGTGATCTGTGTTACCTGGGTAGTAATAAAAACGGTTGCAGAGCCACTCAACAAAATTAAAATCGGGGCCAGCAGCATGATTGAAAGATAGTCGCTGAATTTTCGACCCCAGCTGCGATCTTCCTTGATTTCCCAGATGTCGTTAAAGGCCATTTCAATATGATTGAGAACCTTAAGGACAGTCCAGAATAAAACCAACAAACCGATACCGGCAATGAGGCCGCCCCGGGTTTGCTCGAGCAGTGTATTTGCAAAATTGATGACTTGGGTTAAAATTTCCTCCTGCCCGGGAAATTTATCAAAAAGCTCTCTTTCGAGCCGCTTCTCAAAACCAAATCCCTTGGCTACGCCAAAAAACATAGCCATGATGGGCACAATCGAAAGCAGGGTGTAAAAGGTCAGGGATGACGCTCGCAGCAGACAGCGGTCTTCATCGTAGCTGCGGATCGCCAGGATAATGATCCGCAATTGCCGGAGCAGAAAGGATTTACCAAACGGCAGATCGGCCAGCCGAATCCGCCATATATCAACCCGGAGAAAGGCAAAAAATTTGGTAATATACTCTAAAATTTTCTGCATTATGATATGCTTTTTAGCACCGCATAGGATTTCATAAATACCGGAAAGCCGGCAGTGGGTATCAGCAACAGTAAGGTATGCTTGATTTCTTCCTCGGCGACACCGGCCGTTTCGGCCTTGCGAATGTGGGTTTCAAGGGCGCGTTTGTGATTGCAGGCTGCAGAAATTGCGATTTTAATCAACCAGCGGGTTTTTTCCGGTAGCGGTCCACCCTTCTCATGGACTTCTTCTCCGAGTGCTGCATGCTTGGCATGAATTTCGGGAAACTCTTTTTTAAATTCGCTGAAAATTTTGTGAACATCTTTCATAGTGTTTATCCTCAGTCAGGTGCCGACGACAATACCGCCGTCAACTCTCAAGGTTTCACCGGTAACAAACCCGGCTTCATCGGACGCCAGAAAAAGATAGGCGTTGGCAATATCAAGTGGTTGCCCCATGCGTCCCAGTGGTGTCCGCGCCTTCATGCCTTCAATAATTTTAGGCGGCATAGAAGATAAAATATCGGTGGCCGTAAATCCGGGCGCTACGGCGTTAACGCGAATATTATAGCGCCCCAGCTCACGTGCCCACACCTTGGTCATACCGATCACACCGGCCTTGGTGGCCACGTAATTGGTCTGTCCTAAATTCCCGTCAATGCCGACAACCGAGGTGGCATTCAGGATTACGCCGCTCTCTTGCCGGATCATGATCGGTGCCACGGCCTGGGTACAATTAAAGACACCTTTGAGATTGATGGCGATCACAAGATCAAAATCCGCCTCGGCCATTTGCTTTACCAGTTCACCTTCTTTGACCTTTACCAGCAAACTATCGCGCACAATACCGGCATTGTTTACCAGCACATCAATCCGACCTGATGTTTCCGTTACATTATGCATCCATTTGTCAACCGACGCTTTGTCGGTCACATCAACCCGGTAAAATTCAGCACCATGACCGATCTCTTTGATGGCCGCCTCACCTGCATTTTGATCCACATCACAGATCACGACATGGGCCCCTTCTTCGGCAAAGCGCACGGCAGTGGCTTTGCCGATACCGGCGGCACCACCGGTGATCAGGCAAATTTTATCCTTTAAACGCATGGGTTCCTCCTTTTCTGTTCCTTTATGACGAACCCTATACGCAAGTTTGCGCAGGATTCGCGAAAGATTATTAATGTAGCGGCAGAATTTAAGAATTCCTAACCTTCTGATGCCTACAGGGGCTCGAATGCCAGAAAGGTCTCCTTTTTCTCGTCCACTTGCGTATGCAAATATTTGACTTTAAGCGGCATGCCGACTTTGATGTCTTCCGGTTTACTGGGGTCCAAGCCTTCGATACGGGCATTCACCTTCCCGCCTTCATCAAGCTCGACAACACCGGAGATGTAAGGATTCTTGCGGTTGTAGCCCTGGGCGATCATAAAAGGCGGTGCAATGGTGATGCAGGTAAAGGCGGCCAGACGCCCGGTGCCCTTCATCTGCGCCCATTCCATATCGGAGCTGAAGCATTTGACACAAATAGAACGCGGGGGCACATAGCGGGCGTCACATTCGGTACACCTGGACCCCATTAGCCTTTCTTCTTTTAAATACTGTTCATAGGTTATATCGCTGAATGATTTTTCTTCCATCGATTGTCTCCTTTTATCTTCGCTCCAAAATTGTGAACGTACAGGTCCCGCCGGTGCCTCCCAGATTATGCGCCCCGCCGATCCGCAAATCGCCGGCCGGCACCTGCCGTGGGCCCGCCAGGCCCCGGAGCTGGGTCCAGACCTCATAAAGCTGCGAGATCCCGGTGGCGCCCACCGGATGCCCTTTGCATTTCAACCCACCGGATGTATTAATGGGTTTTGGGCCGTCCAGGCGCGTTGCCCCATCGGCAATGGCCTTGTAGCCTTCACCGGGCTTGAAAAAGCCCAGATCCTCGACGTGCACCAGCTCTGCAACCGAAAAGCAATCGTGTACTTCGGAGAACTGGATGTCATCGGGCGTTAGTCCGGACATCCCGTAAGCCTCCTGGGCCGCGTAACGTGTGGCTTCAAAATAAGTCAGATCTTCGCTGGCATGAAAACCACGTCCGCTGCCCTGCCCAAATCCGGCTACGGTAATCGGATCGTCGGTAAAGTTTCTGGCAATTTCTTCGGCCACCAGCAGCATGCAGCTGGCGCCGTCGCTGATCGGGCAACAGTCGAAAAGATGCATGGGCCAGGCAACCACCGGGTTTGCACGCGGATCAGCGAGAAAATCTTTTTCGGTCTGCCAGTCCGGTGCGGCGCCCTCTTTCTTTTTTAAGCTTTCCTTCTTTTTATTCATCAGATCCGCGATGGTGACCGGAAACTGGGCTTTGGGATTCAGCGGCGCGTTGCGGTGACTTTTTATCGTGATATTCATCAGATGCTCACGATTGGCGCCGTATTTGGCAAAATAGGCTGTGGCCACAGCACCAAAAACGCCGGGGAAGGTAAAACCGGCCCGCCCTTCATAGGGCACGGTTGCCAGGGCCAGTCCCTCGGCGACCTCCTCGGTGGTGCGTTTGGACATCTCTTCGACACCGCCGACCAGAACCATATCGTAGAAGCCGGATGCGATCGCAAAAACGCCCTCTCTGAATGCCAGCGCGCTAGACGCACAGGCGCCTTCGGTGCGGGTCGCCGGCTTGGGTGCAATGCCGACCAGATCAGAAATGATCGGTGCCCAGTGAGACTGATGCATAAAGTAGTCATTGCTAAAATTCCCCAGATAAAGGGCGTCAATCTCTTTGGGATCAAAACCCTTGTCCACCGAGACAATCAATTCCCTGAAGGCATCCGCAAACAGATCCTTGGAATCTTTATCTTTAAACATTCCGAATTTAGACATGCCAGCGCCGACGATAGCCACGCCTTTGCCGAGTTTCCTCTTTTTTGTCATTACAATCATCTCCAGGTCCAAGTTATGATTTACAATTATAGGAAAGAAAATCGTGAAATAGTTTTGAAAAACCGTACGCACTTCACGTTCATTTAGGGGGTAGATAAATCGGCCGATTGTGGTAAAGCCATTAGCAGGAATATATTTATAGATCAAGGATTTTGTAAGTGCAAAATGTCTTCTGAAACAGATCTTTACGACAGGGCTGCGTTGAAATTAACGCAAAACATTTGTTAACAGTACGACTGTTCATTACCAATGGTGCATATAATAATGATCGTAAAATCCCAAACCCTAAAACTTGCAGAACCGTTCATTACCGAGAAGGGTGACGTCATCCAGGAAGCTGTCGTGGCCTATGAAGCATACGGGATCGAAGTAATCTTGTTTGAGTGGTACAGGGCGGAAGTTTTAGTTCGCAATCAAGACTTTAATCCAGCAAAATTTGTCATGTCGCAACGCAATCGGCTATTCCTGATGCTCCTTTTTCCCGGTCTTTTTTTCTTTTTTTAGATTATCAAACACTGCCTTGAAGGGATTCGCTTGCATCAAGCTTTTTTGAGTCAGCCCGGAGAAGCCCATTCCCATATCCAGCCATTTTTTAAACTGGTCGTCCATCGAGCTTTTATAGGTCAGATAACTTTTGAAAGCTTGCTGCAGATAATTTTCAAAAAAATCGATCAGTACGTTGTCGCCATACTGAATGATCATATAAAGGAGAGGCACCGGCAACAACACATTTTTATTTTTGGCTTCCTCCAGTACAATTTGAGTCAGGATAAAGGCGGTAACATCCGCTTTGGTTTTGGCGTCGATGATTTCCACCTGTTGACCATTGCGTATACGCTCGGCTACTTCACTAAGGGTCACGTAGCGGCTCTTTTCAGTGTCGTACAATCGCCGGTTGGCATATTTTTTTAACAGAATTTTTTCAGCCATTGCCTTTTCCCGTCAATTGTCACATTGCAACAATAAATATGATTTATCTG
>JASFJF010000072.1:0-12524 GCA_050122255.1 Desulfobacterales bacterium | reverse complement strand
GTTGTTGGTGCGGGTGTCGAATTCAACGGCGAGTTTGGGCGGATCCAGACCTCTATCATTTGGATCCGTCGCCAGAAAACTGGTGCCAGCTGCATCCAGGCGGCTGTCGCCGGCATAACCCATGAGTTCGCTGAGTTCGAAATCACCACCTGCTGAGGTGGCGCTGTTGTTGGGAGTAAGAGGTGGGATAAATCCCTTGCCGAGCAGAGTAAAGGTGATTCCATCACCTTGGCCGCTAAAATTTAATAGGAAAAATGCGCGCACACCGGACCTAAAGTTGCATGCTCCTTGTTGGCAATAATCTTGGTCGCCGCCGACCATCAAGTCTGCATCGAAAAATGCCGATCCGAACTCGTCGGTTTGGCCACCTCCTATATAAAGCTCATCTATAACTGTATCAACTTCAAAAAAACGGGTATCGGATTCTTGCTCACTTAAATTTGAAGTCAGGTCATCCGCTGTGATATCCGGTGTGCGTGACAAAGCACGAGGGTTAACCCAGGCCAGATTATTTCCAAATTCGAAGTTGCCGCCATATTCTACATCGACAGATTTACCTGTTGGAATTACCATGAAGTTTTTGTCACTCAGGATTACAAAGTCTGATGTCGTGACATCCAATGGCAACGACGATCCAGGATTTTTGGTTACAATGTTGGTTAATTCATAACTATTTGTGGCTAAATCATATATTCTTTTTTCATAATACAGATGATTCTTCCTTATTTCGATTGCACCGTCAAATCGGGGTAATATCGATCTAGCATCAGGTGTGACGAAGAGGTTGCCGTTGCCACCATCTGCAATAGTCCAGTTTTGCGTCGGTTTTACTGCAAAAACCACTTGTTTTTCTTTACGGATATTAAAATCATCCTTTAGATCCAAATTGAAGGTTGGCGAGTAGGCCACAATTCTATCAATTTCGGCACTTTCGTCATCACGAGGAATATTGGGAGAAGCGAGTTCGCCCACATAATCGTAATTTATTACATAAATATTGTTAAGTGGAGTTTCCGCGAGAAAATCCAATGGTATTGTTCCTAAATGGGGCAGCAGTATCAGAGGGTTATCGGTTGGTAAAGATTGCTCATCTGGGGTTGGCGGGGTTTTCATTATTGGAGCAAATACATTAATAGTGAAACTGCCCGCATCGGTTACGATGTATGTTAAACTATTTATATTATTATTAATATAATCATTGCTGTGATCTGGCAAACCGACTGTTCGAAGTTCACTGAAGCCATAGCGCATCCCTGATTCGGCCATGTAAATTGCTCTGCGAGTATCGTTGCGCGCTACCGTACTGGCAGCGGAAGACGAGAACAACGAAACCATGGCAACACCGAGGGTACCGAAAATGAGCATCAGCACGACGACATAAATCAACACGTTGCCGGCAGCACCTAAATGCCTTTGATGTTGCAACTGCAGAATTCTGTAGACGTTCTGATTTGGAATTATTCTCATAAACCTTTATCTTCCACTGGACTTACCTGATAATACGATATTCAGGCAACAAACTGAAAAAGAATAATACTAAATCGTCAGCAACCATTCTATGGCTCTGTCACCATATTGCGGGGAAATATACGAGCACTGAACAGCCGCCCGATCTCACCTACGTTAAAGCTGACATCAATGGCCTGGACTTCCTCATTGCCGGGGCCGCCAGCAATATTGTCCAGGTTTGCAGCTGTCAGCGACATGCTAAAATTTGAAACCGCGTCCAGTAATTCGTTGGCCGTGCCATCGATATCCAGAGAAATGATGCCGTTGCTGTAAATAAGTTTGCGATTGCCGGTCAGCGTCCGGCTGCGGCTGGTGTAATGGATATAATCATTAACGTTGAAAGCGCTGATGCCTTCAATTTCCCGCAATTCCATGCTGATACGGTCCAGGGCGATCTGGGCTTTCAAGGCTCCTTCAGACGTATCTTTGGCGCGCAAGTAGCTGTTGAGACCCGTGTACATAAACAAAGTGGTAAAGGTTCCGATGATCCCCACCAGAACGATGGTGACAATTAGCTCCACCAGGGTAAAGCCCTCTTCCGGTATATTTGATAATCGATTGCTAATAAATGACAATGGCATCACTGGTGTCTCTGCTTTCTGTTAAGACAATGGTCAGTGAGTACCGTCCGGTGATGGCCGGCGACACAGCACCTGAATTTTGAAGCACCACTTTTAAGTTTGGGCTTGGTCCAGAAGCGACCTCATTTCCGCTGTTATCAAACGTAATATACTGGGTTGTGATAGCGACACCGTTGATGGTCTGGCCATTGTATGTGGTGAAGATATTATTCAGCACTGTGGACGGATTGCTGTTTATATCCTCCACATATTCGCCGATGATTTGCTCCATCAGGGCTTCGGCGCCAGCCTCGTCACGGGTAATCTCGACTGCATTCCAGCTGGCAGTCAAAGCGGTACCCATGAAATTAATAAAAATAGCACCCAGGATACCGGTAGCGAGAATGGTGACGATAACTTCCACTAAAGTAAAGCCCTTGGAATCCATATTGATGGTCTTAAGATGCATCATTGAACCAAACCAGTTTCCGGTATCACCCGGATGGTCCGGGTTTGCCCGGTCGATGAAACCGTTATATCTAAATTATTCAGAAGGGGGCTGTTGTTGTTTTCATCGACGTAAGCGGTATAGGGTTTTCCAATGCGATCGAAAAAAAGAGTAAAGCCCGGGGTGATATCATCGAGCCCCAGGCCGGCAAAGGAAATGACATCATTGCTTTCACCGGGAAACCGTCTTTGATTATCTGCTAGATCCTCATCTCCAGCACTAACCGGGCTTTCGACCGAAAATAGCCAGTACTGGTTTGCGCCTGTATCGCATTTAACGCCCCAGATGTTATTGCTTTGCTTCATGGCACTTGATTGGGCATATCGAATCTGGTTGCGGATGCGGTCGCTCAGCCCGACGACATCCACCTGATCGGTGGTCACCGAGCGGCCAACAACGTAGGCGGAAATGACAGCCATCAGCACCAATACCACAGTGATTTCAATTAGCGTAAAACCATGCTGACTGCACTGTTTGAGTTGGTTTTCTATAAACATCCTGATTATTTGAAGATTTTGGGATTAAAAACGTTAAGTTGAGCCGGCCGCCAGCTGAACCTGATAGATATTTTTTATGGTATTATTTTTTTGGTAATGCGTCAAGAAAAAGCCGTTGTTTTAAGCAGTTGCGGGAGGCTACATTTGTAGAAATATAGACCAATTTTCACCATATTTGAAATAGGGTTTGGCTAGATTCAGTGTTTTTTGATGGCTCCAGGTGTAAATGCATGCACGTCAAAGCGATTTACTCGCGCAAAGACGCAAAGGCGCCAAGCGGAAGTTGAACAACTCTTTGCGGGCTTATCGGCTTTGCGTGAGCAATGCCCTTGATCAGCCATCACCCAGGCATTAGCGTGCAATTCCAGGTAGCTAAAATGACGATATCGACCGGTTGGGCAAGACATATTTTACCGCAATAGCTTGAAAAGAGAATTTTTTCACTCTATACTTTTTTCAGGACCTTTAGCGGTTGTGCGGTTGAGCGGTCTGGCACCGCAAAAAGTAATACTATCGATGGGGATCAGCACTTTCAAATTGCGCAAAGGAATCCAAATGAAGCCTGAAAAAATTAAGCTCGATGAGATTGGCGCAACGATTGCCGAGTCGTTTAAGGCCCAAAATGAGATCGTATGCTATCTGGGATCGAATGCGGCTACGCCCACAGCCTCCATTGAGGCCCTGACACAGTCGATAAAGTCTCAAAAACCGCGGTTGCCGTTTATCAAGATGGTCCATTTGTTGTTGCTGGGTCCGGTACCGTATGTCGAAGCAGGTCTGCAGGATCGTGTGATGACCTATTCCATATTTTCGGGGGGCGAAGTGCGACAGGCAGCCAATGAGGGGCGTGCTTTTTATTTGCCCTGTACCCTGGCGAATTTGGACAGCTTGATTGGCAAAGGGCATATCTACGAACCGGATGTGGTCATTTTAAAAGTATGTCAAAACGAATTCACCGGTGAATTTAGTCTGGGATTAACGGTGGAAGCCCTGCATACCGCTATTGACCACGCAAGAGTCGTGATCGCGGAATTAGACCCTGCCATGCCGTTTACCCAGGGCCAGAGTGTTATTGATGCTCAGTCGATTGACTACATCATCGAAGAAGGGATTCAGCCGGTGTATGATGTTGCAGCTCCGGACTTTGAAAACTTGACACCCGAGGAAAAACGCATCGGCGAACTGATCACCGACAGATTTATCCAGGACGGTATAACCCTGCAGGTGGGCATCGGTAAAATCCCGGATGCAGTGATCGGCACGATCCGGGATGCGCAGTATAAAGATCTGGGTGTTCAAACCGAACTGTACGGTGACGGGCTGATGCTTCTAGAAAAAGAAGGCATCGTCACCAATCGCAAAAAAAAGGCCAATATGGGCTACAGCACCACCAGCCTGATTATGGGCTCCAAAGCGCTTTATGATTTTGTGCATATGCGCGCCGGTGTTCAAATGCGGCCTGCCTCCTATACCAATTCGGCGGAAACCGTCCGAAAGAACAGTCCCTTTATTTCGGTAAACACCGCTATCGGGGTTGATTTGCTTGGCAATGTCTGGGCCGACTTCATCGATCCCCGTCGCTATTATAGCGGTGTGGGCGGACAGCCGGATTTTATTCGGGCCTTAAATGATCATGCATATGGGACACCGATCATCGCCATAAAAAGCGTTACCCATCGGGGCGAATCAAAGATCACCAAAATGCATCCGGGCGGAATCAGCCTGACTGCCAGCGCCTATGACGGCGTGGTGATCGTCACCGAATATGGAATTGCCGATTTGCGGGGTTTGACCACCGGTGAAAAAGCGATGGCCATTGCGCGTATCGCCCATCCGCGCTTCAGTGATAACCTAACGCGCTATGTCTATGAAGATCAGCTTTTTACCAAACCCATTGGTTTTTCCATGGATAAAATCCCCAAAGGCGTCACACTCTATAAAGGCGCGACGAAATTAGCAGATTGATATTCGATCCCGCTTCAATGAGTGTATTTTCCCTGTTAATTTCGGATCCATTTCAAACGGCCACCAGGGGTGACTGATGATGGCATCCTTGAAAAAGAAATCGTTTCCCATATTGATTTTTCTGCTTGTGCTGCTGCAGACTTACGCCTGCAGCACAGTCCCGCCTATTTTAGTTGAAACCCTGCCCCGGTATGAGGCCCTTTTTTTAAATCAGGAAGGCTGGACCGGTGGTGACGGCGTCTACTCCGTGTCTTTAAATCACAACACCATATCTTGGTTTTTTGGCGACACATGGATCGGACAGATAAAAAACAACCGGCAGGTAAACGCTACTCTTGTCAATAATACAGTGGCCATTCAGCAGGGCAAGGATCCGGCCACTGCAAAAATGGGATTCTACTACAATCGCACAGCCGGCAATAAACCGGCAGCGCTGATACGGCCAGATGATGATCGGGGCTGGTTCTGGATCTTTGACGGTGTAATGACACCAGAGGGTCTGTACGTTTTTTTAATCCAAATCGAGCGGACTCCGGGTCATGCCGTTTTTGATTTCAAGCCAGTGGGCACCTGGCTGGGTTTGGTTGCCAATCCCGATGAATTACCGACCCGCTGGCGGATTACACAAACGAAAGTCCCCTGGGCGAATTTTTCAGCAGCCGGCGGCCTACTGTGGGGATCGGCGATTTTGCAGCTGGATGATTTTTTGTACATTTACGGCACGGCTACGGACGTTAGCAAAGATATCGCGCGCAAAAACATGATTTTAGCCCGGGTTCCAATAGCTTCCCTGCCAGATTTTTCGCAGTGGCGCTTTTTTGCCGGTGGCGACTGGGTGTCGGATCATAGCCGCGCCAGTCTGCTCAGTCCCGACATGCCACATGAATACTCCGTCACCTACGTGCCTGCTTTGAAGCGCTTTGTCGCTGTCCACGCTGAAGACGGATTATCAGACACCATTCTGCTACGTCTAGCCCCGAAACCACAGGGCCCGTGGGGTGAACCGTTACCGATATATCAATGTCCGGAGGCCGGGTGGGATGATTCAATATTCTGCTATGCTGCCAAAGCCCATAGCGAACTTTCCGAGCGCCCGGACCAGCTGATCGTCACTTATATCGCCAATTCGGTTGATTTTAATACAGCCGTTCAGGATACCCGGCTGTACCGACCGAGGTTTTTGCGGATTACCCTTCAAAAAGGTAAGGCTATTCGTTAACTTCTGATTGAATCCAGTCCAGAAAAGGTGGGTAGCCGCCTGAAACAGGCAGGCTGACGATGCAGGGGCAGTCGTAGCTGTGAAGGGATTTGACCCTATTGATCAGTTGCGGAACCAGCTTATCCGTGGTTTTGGCAATTAAGACCACTTCTGAATCTTCCTGTAGCTGTTCCTCCCAGCGATAAATGGATTGCATATTATCCACAATGTTGACACATGCAGCCAGTCGGGTTTCCACCAGAGCCTTTCCGATTTTTCGGGCTTCGGCCATACTGCCGGCGGTCATATAGATGAAATTTACTGGCATCGGTTTTTTCTTTTTCCAGACATAAGATTGATTAAGTTCCAAACCTAATGCGCAAAAAATCGAAAGATACCGCTCCTGGCTTTCCAGTGACCGCCGCCTTTTGACGTTAAACGCTCAAAACATTCCACCAGATCATCAACCTTGGCCTTGTTCCAGCCGACCAGCTGGATGCCGATTTGATTGCCCGGTTTGGCAGACTTGACATTTTGCCGCTCGATCTGCAAGGATGTTATTTTTCCGAAATAGGCGGGCCCCATCGCGGTAATCACCCGAAAATCTTTTCCCGTTTCAATGACACCCTCAAGCACCTCACATCCGATTACCATGCCTTTGGGGCTGACATTAAAGGTCGCAATGACCCTGGCTTTACCCGTAATTTTTTCCTCCGGTTCAGAGCTTTTAAAACTCTGCGCTATTTTACGGATGTCTTCCGTCAATTTGTAAATAGTGTTATAAAGCCGAACTTCAACACCGAATTCTTTGATTTCCTGCTCCAATTTCGGCATGATATCCACGCTGAACCCGATAACCAGCTTGCTACCGGTACGTGCCATCAGCACATCCGACTTTGACACATTACCAATGCCAGTTTGGATAACATCAACCTGAACACCGGCCACATGAATTTCAGCCAGACTGGCATTGATTGCTTCTGCTGTGCCGGCAACATCGCATTTTAGAACAATTTCTAATTTTTGACCGACGTCGGACTCAGCGGATAGTTTTTGTTTTTTCTTTCGCGCCATTGCTTTTTGCTAAAGTGGTGACAGTTTTTTTGTGTCGGCACTAAGAGTATAATTTCTTTTTTAGCAGAGTCCAGGGGAGATGACAATCAAATCCTGTTTTGCATGAAAATTAATGAGACAATATTTGCTCGGCGGCCATTCTGGCGCGCTCAAAATGATCCACATCCAACCTGTAGGCGGTTTTTTGACGGTACTCAAACATGACAAAATACAGCGTTTGAATCAGAAAAAGGAGCCATATCCCCAGTGATGCTGACACCGTTGCAGTGAACACCACCGCGGAGATCGCCAGACCGGCACCCACACCCAGTCCGATTTCGGCGATAAGCCGCATTGCCAGCGGCCGGCGCCTAAAGCAGATGCCACTGCGCATCCAGCTCAAGACGCCGAGGGCCATACACACGAATATCGGTGCGGAGTGAATTAAAAGCGCTGCAAGAAAAAGGGTTATTAACGGCAACGCGACCGCAGAAAACGGTTTTTCGGCCCAGCGGGAGAGCATCAAACCGTATCCAGCCAACAATGCCCACAGCAACAGTTGATCGCTCTGCGGCCAGGGTATCAGGGCGTGCAAAAACGTACTCGCGGGAAGATAAGTTATGGCGCTGAGCAGTCCCCATACAATTGTGGCGCGTATCGGCTTAACTGTGCTTTTCATGACGTCTTACCTCCTTTGATGGCTTCTTTTCTCTGCAAAAGCTCCAGTTCGATCTCTTCTTCGCTCAGGTCATGCGCTGCATAACCAGGCAGATCCACCGGCGCGATATCTTCCCAGCTTTTTTGTTCGGTGCGGTGAAAATATACCCCGGCTTTTTGCTGCAGCTGCTCATACTGCAGCTGTTGCTGCTCAATTTTGTCCTGTAGCTGTTTGATGTCACGAGTGAGACGATCGATATGCTGGCGTCGCTCGGCCTGAATGCCGACCAAAGGTTTGAGTTTTTTAATCAGCATGCGGCCGATATCGTCTTTGTCATTTTTAAGGGCAATCTCAAGGTCGACTTCCAGACTTGCGCGCTTTTTATCTGTTTTTTCGGAATCCTGCAGGACACGCTCGCGGGCCCGGCATATTTGGTTGAGAGTGGCCCGCTTTTGCATCAGGGCTGCTTGCATATCCCTGAGGTGCTGTTTGAGAAGTAGCTCCTGATTTTCAATTTGATCCATGACGCCGTGAAGATCGGCTTTACATAACCTGATTACACGAGTCAAAATTCCCATGATTATTTCCTCCATCCAGTAATTTTTATAGGTTTAATTGTTACGTCGCTCAGATTGTATTCAGTAAACTGTTTTAAATTCGAAATTCGAAGCACGAAACTCGAAACAAATTTGATTATCAAATAAATAAATTTTCTGATTGGGATCACGTTTACATTAATATAAACGTCTCCCTTTGTAGCCTTCATACTGCAGCGCCTTGGAGCGGGCCTTTTGTTTGCGGGATATGGCAGATGGTTCCCCGGTAAAGGTGTCTTCCACCCGTTGCTGCAGATCTTTAAGGTCCCGATCCAGGTTCTCACGGACTTCAGCTGAACCAACAGCCGCATTGATAGATTCCTGCTCACGGTAATAGCGGTGAATTCTTTTAAGGGCGGTTTGCTTTTTGCCGGCTTTTATATCTGTGGCCACTTCTTGCTTGAGGCGATTATAATCTTCCTGAATAACCTTTTCAGTCCAGGATGCTTTGTCGATGGAGGCCTGTACTTCTTTTTTGTTTTCAACACAGGCAATGGTTAAGGGCTCAGCAAGAACGGTTTCGAAGGATTGGCCGTTGAAGCGATAGCGGAGCTTGACAGACGCAATATCAAAGCTTGCCGTTGATTCGGTCGGTACCTGTAATGTCAAAAAGAGTTGACGTGTTTGGCCGGAGCGCAGATCTCCCGGATAAAACACGGCATCATCATCATGTCGGGTTATCGGGTATCCGGCCGCATCAATCAGGGAAATACCGTTGCCTAAAGGGAACAAAATCGACACATTGGATGCAACCGTAGACCGGGTGTAGAAAAATTCCTTTTGAAATACTTCTGAAAAAGCCATTGGATTTTCCAGATAATAGTAATTTCCGGCGCCGCGGTCTGCGATGGTGGTCATAAGCTGTTCATTGAAGTCAATGCCCACCCCCACGGTGCTGACGGCAAATTCTTTTTCTACCGCAATGCCGGCCATGGCACCCAGACGAGTGGCATCGGTTATCCCTTTATTGGCAAGGCCATCGGAGATTAGAACCAGCTTCCGGGCATTGCCGATTTCCTTCCCGTGTTGCATGGTATCGATTCCGGCCTGAAGTCCGGCGCCCAGATTGGTACCGCCACCTGCGCCTACAGCGGCGATCAGGGTTGTCAAGTGTTGTCGATGCGCAACAGTGACTGGTTTTAAACTCGAAATAAACTGAACGCCGTCAGAATACGTTATCAGCGCAAAGCGGTCTTTGGCGGTCAAGCGCGATAAGAGGTTTGAAACAGCCTTGCGGGCATCGTTGATTTTTTGTCCTTTCATCGAGCCGCTGCGGTCCAAGACAACGACCATGTCGACATTGCGTTCAACTGCAGAGTTTGAATCAAGGCTTTGGATCGCGGCAAGGGTTAATGCCAGATTGAAGCGGCCGGAAGATCCCTGCAGGACCTTGCTTTGAACCAGATGGCCACCCAGGCTCACCGGTGAGGGGTGTACCCCTGATTGTTGAACTGAGGAGTTGAGAAGAACGGATAGCCATGTTTTTCCAGCACCGGTTGAGTAGGCCAAGGCGGCGCCGGTAACAGCGATCAATACGATTATTAGCACCAATGATTTTAGACGCGTCGGCTTCATAGAATACTCCTTTCGATTTTAGATTCAATGTTTTGCAAATGGGTTGGTTTATGTTTCAATTCTAATCCAATGCGTCTGAAACACAATTCAAAGAAATGTAAAAAGAAATCGAATTTTTTTTACATAACTTTTACTTTGAAATCAGCAGGATCTGATATACTGTCATCAAAGGCACATGCACTTTAAAGGACGAATGTTCTCCTTGAATTTACCACCAAGCCGCCCGCCCATTCTGAGCCGCTCACGCCCGCCATGCGAGTCCGCATGGCGAGTCGGGCGGGTCGGTAGTTTTGTGGTTAATATTTTTCAGCTTAAGCGGGAGAAATAAACGATGCAAAGACCGAAGGCACGCATTCTTGTCGTCGAAGATGATCCGGCCTTGTTGCGCGGGCTGGTGGATGTGCTGGTTTACAATGGCTATGACGTCAAAGGGGTGAAAGACGGCGGACAGGGACTGGATGCCGGTCTGCACAATGCATTTGATTTGCTCCTGCTGGATGTCATGCTGCCTACCCTCGACGGCTTTTCGATCTGCAAAGCGGTCAGAAAGAAAAAGCCCAACCAAGGCATCATCATCATTACCGCCAAAGGCGCTGAGGATGATATCATCACCGGTTTCAATGCCGGCGCCGATGACTATATCAGTAAACCCTTTTCCCTAAGGGAAGTAATGGTGCGGATAGAGGCCGTATTGCGGCGCACCGGGAAGAATCCGGGCGATGTCGAGTTCACCTACCAGGAGATCTTTTTTGACGGCAAAAATCTGATGGCTCAATATCAAAATGCAACCATCGAGCTGACCCGCAAAGAAATGGATATCATCGCCCATTTGCATAGACACCGGGACCGTATCGTATCCAAAAAAGAACTGTTGACCGAAGTATGGCACTACGCCGATGCGAACATTGAAACTCGTACGGTTGACATTCACATGTTAAAACTGCGTAAAAAAATTACACAGCTGATCGGAGATGCCCCTCTGATCAATACGATCCGGGGTGCCGGATACCGCCTGGAGCCCGAAAAATGAAACGCCTGAAAATATTGATTCTCGTATTTTGTGCGGCCCTGTCGATTCCACTCGCATATTTTGTCTGGCAGACCTATCGCGGCCTGGCACAAGAGGAGGTCGCCACCCTACGATTTTTTGCCAACACGCTCCTGGACGAGATCGAACAAACTCTGGAAGCGCTTGTTCAACGGGAGGAGGCACGGGTTATAGACGAATATAATTTTTTGATGAGCCCTCCTGGCAACGATCTCGAAGAAAGCGACGCCAGGCGCTCACCGCTTTCACGTTTGCCGGCTGAAAACTACATTCTCGGATACTTTCAAAACAATCCGGATGGCTCTTTTCAAACACCACTGACCCCCACCGAGCAAGCGGCGGCTGCGGATCGTAAACACGCCGTCAAGCAGCTGGAACGAGCCAATCGTAAATTTAATCGCATTCGAACTGCGGTCACAGATACAACGACCCCTGCACGGCAACGAGAGACCCTATCGGCCGACCAAACGGAGGGGGATGCTTTTGCCGGAAAATACCTGGATTTGACCCGTTCCAAGAGACCCAAAGCCGCTTTGGGTCAGAAAGAAAAGAGATTCGAAGAAATTACCGTCGCCCAGGCAAAAAATGTTGCGCGGCAGGGGTCTGCTGAAACCGCCCAAAGTTTAGAATCACAGATCCTTAAGGAATCAAAACAGCGTTACAGCCGCCGTCCGGCAGCCCAGGAGCCAATGGCTGAAGGCGGCCTTGCCGGCAGATCCGTCGACAAAATGCAATCCGGGTTGACTGCCAGCGAGCCTGATGCGGCTGGCCAAGCAAAGCCGGATCAACAGGATACCGAAAGCTATCAGGTCGAAGTCGCTCCGCTGCAATCGGTTCTTATCGACAACGATCAAATTTTTATTTTTCGCCGCATATTGATCAACCAAAAAATTTACAGACAGGGCTTTATCCTGAAAGTCCGCACGTTTTTAAATCACCTGGCACAAAATTATTTTAACACTCAGCCAATGGCCAATTTTGCCAACCTGCGCTTGCAGGTCACGGATCAAGGGCGACAAATCCAATTGGCGGAGGCGGGTGTGTCCATTGAGGACCCGACTTTTTTTTTGCAGCGTATATTTCCATCGCCCTTTGCCTTTCTCAGCGCCACTTTAAGCTGCGATGAGATTCCGCGTTCGGCCGGCCGCCAGACCTTGATAATTATGATGGGCGTGCTGGCAGCCGTATTTTTAATCGGATTATTTGCGATTTATAAAAGCGCTCAAACCCTTGTCGATCTTTCCGAACGTCGCTCCCAATTCGTATCATCGGTCACCCACGAATTAAAAACGCCCTTGACCAATATCCGCATGTAAATCGAGATGCTCGCCCAGGGTATTGCAGGGGACACAGAGCG
>JASFJF010000071.1:0-12583 GCA_050122255.1 Desulfobacterales bacterium | reverse complement strand
ATGATGCCTGGGTGAAGAAGTTTTTCTCCGGCCTGAGTATTACGAGATGCTGGCTTATCCGATGATTTACAGTCTGCCCCTGCTGGTTCTGACCTTGCCTTTCGTGACGATTCCGCCCCTGGACGGCATTAAATCTTGGGCTGCTGTCCCTATTTCGGGTTTGCGGCAAAATAAAACTGACTTCCGGGGCCTGTATGAGATCATCGGCGGCGTTATAGGTACCTTCCGATATTTGAACAGCCGCGAAAAAATTGGTAGAGCCGCTGGATAAATCCATTTGACTCGCAGTGTTTTCAGATCTCAGCGTGACTCGCTGAGAAGTGACGTCAAAACTGGCATTCACGCCAGCGCCTGAAGCTGAAATGCGATCGATGACATCGTTTAATGAATCGGTGTTGACATCAATATCGATGGATACCCCGTTGACGTTGAAGTTGCCACTTTGCACCGCTGAAAAACGGTCAACCGTTGCCAGAGGCTTAGTGGTATCTGGATCTTTTCCCGGTGTCGTTGTTGCGCCCTCAAGTTTTACCGCGGCCAGAAACCCCGACGTATCGTTGGTCAGGACAATATCCTGTCCCGCTCCGGCAGTCTTTTGGGTCATCAACACTATCTCGTTGGCAGCATCGAAAGTGGC
The DNA here is from genome assembly GCA_050122255.1 of Desulfobacterales bacterium. Lineage (GTDB taxonomy): Bacteria > Desulfobacterota > Desulfobacteria > Desulfobacterales > JAHEIW01 > JAHEIW01. Next base: position 11,946 of record JASFJF010000071.1, on the reverse strand, counting down.
GGTCACACCGGCGTCCGATTGCGTGATGCGGTCGAGCACTGTGTTGAGGGTGTCATCGGCCTGCACGCTGATCGTTGTGCCATTGATTTGAAATGATCCATCTGTCACCACGAGTCCATTTTCCAGGTCGGGGCTATCGTTGCCCATACCGCTAAAAGGTTTATCCGGATTCACAGCGCTTCCCTGGCTATCATCAACATCAATGGTAAAGGTATCTTTTTTCAAAAGTTGCCCTTCGCCCAATGTCAAGACCAAACCATTGTTTAGCGCATATTGCCGGTCGATATCGTCATCGTCGTTGATGTTGATTTGATCAATCTGGTTGTTGCCGGAATCTAAAACCTTGATTCTGAGATCATTTTGGCCGTGTACGCCTGACCGGACAACCCGAAATGTCAGGGTATCGGTCCCATTAGAACCGTCATATTCCCCGCTGATCATCGCCTGAGCCGTGGAGCCGCTCCACGCCGACTCTTTCGGTGAAAATGAGGTTGGGGTTGTATTTACCTCTTCGGTAGACTGTAATTCTGCAGGCGTCCCGGTCGTATCGATGCTCAAGCTTGAGCCTGAGGTCGCAATGGCCGGACTGGCGAATTGAACGCTCTGCTGCTCGAGCATCTCAGGCTTGATGGCCTGCACCGCCTCGCGCATGCGCATGACCCGCTGGTGGGTGTAGATCGACTGATCGCGATCAACTCTGGATGCGTCCTGTTGGTGTATCCTAACGGCCGCACGTTGCTGTCGAATGGTATCGATGTAACCGAAACCAAAGCGAAAACTCTCGTATGGATTAATCCCCCCGTACAATTCCATTTGATCCCCTTAATCTCCAAGCGGCCCAATTAAAAAAGCTGGGCCATCCTTTCCGGGCAACCCAGCTTTTTAGCCTCCCCAGGCAACCCGGCCATCCACCTCCGGCGGACCCGTGGCTTTCCGTCCCCTGATTACTCAAGGTTTGGCATTATCTCGAGAAACGATTTATTTCATCTGTTTCAAAAACCGGTCGAAATCATTAAATTTTTTGTTATGATTTCGATCCAATATTCTTATCGGTCTATCCCGATAAGGACTTTAGAAAATTTTTAGTTGATTTTAAAGATTTATCTTTAAACCTGTTTGCAATGGGCAAAGCGAGCGGATTTTACAGTCCGGCTGGCGGTGGCTATTTCTCAATGATCAGGTTTTTCAATTCATTGGTATCGTCGGGTTTGATCGGAAAGTGGGTTTTTAAAAGGTCCCCTATTTTTTCGACCGCCGCGCAGATGGCATCCGCCGGGCGCTTTTGTTTGATGCCTTCTGTGATTATCGTAACGATATCGTCCCACTGCTTTTGTCGAACTTTGGCGTTGATGCCCCGATCGGCCAGGACCCAAACCCGGCGTTCGAATACGGATATCAAAACCAGCACGCCGGTTTCATGGCGGGTGCGGTATAAGCCCTGATCGAAAAATTGGGTCACGGCCGCTTCTTTGACCTCGTCATCGATTTCCCGCTGAGAGATAAAGCATCGCTTGAGCCAGCCGGTGCGCTTGATAATTTCATGCAAAAGGATGAATACAACGGTAAACAATCCCAGAAACAACCACATATTGTGCGCACCAATCCACAATTTCGACCCCGTCAGCTGCGTCAATACCAAGGCCAGCGGTAGCGCAAAGGCTGTTGCGCCGATCACATTGGCCAAGGGATATTGATAGCTGGACGAGATAATCATCACGACAATTTCGCCGGCCGTCAATTTTTCTGCGGCTTTGACCGCTTTTTCCACCTGTTGGCGTTCATCAAGCGTTAGAAAATGTTGGGCCATATCTTTCATTTATTTTTCCCCGACATCGTCAACCTGAAATTATGCAAAAGATCATCTGCTTATTTTTTGCGCCCCTTCAGAAGTTGCCTGTTCTCATCGGGGCAGACGGGCATGTTTTTTTCTGAAAGGCGATATGCTTTTACTTGTACGACCTGTTGCACCATGACACGATATTTGGGATCACAGGCACCGAAGCATTCTGTTCAACTATAGTGTGTGTTGATTCCCAAATATCGAGGCACCGGCACTTTGAATTTCATAGCGCCTTTTTTCATTTCTACCATCCGCCGGAAGCACCTCCGCCGCCGAAACCACCCCCACCACCGCCGAACCCGCCCGTTGAAAATCCCCCTCCGCCGCCCGACCACCAGCCGCCGGTGTGGCGATGACGGTGATGCCCGTGGCCGAAGACCAGCGGCGAGCCCAGGAAACTTAAAATCAACCCGGCCAGCAAACCAATGGGAATCGACAGCAGCAGCCATACCGAACTAAGCTTAAAGAAAAGAGATGCTGCGATCGGTGCCAGGATGCCGCCGGCGACAATTCCCAGCGGGCGGCGCAGTCGGCCCAGCATGCTGATAAAGAATACAAAGGCCAATAGACCGCCAAGTCCGGAAGTCGAGTCCTTAGGTTGACGACCCCGCCCGCCCGGTCTTTCTTTAGCGGCTTTATATTCGCCTCGGACGACTTCGATTATGGCCTGAACGCCATCGATGACCCCCTGATCGAAATTGCCGGCCTTAAAATGCGGCACGATGACATTGCGTATGATGCGGCCGGCCATCAAATCGGTCAGGGAACCTTCTAAGCCGTAACCGACTTCGATTCGAATTTTGCGATCATTTTTGGCAATTATCAGCAAAGCGCCATTGTCAAGGTCTTTTTGGCCAATTTTCCACTGATCCACCACCTTGATGGAAAATTCTTCCAGCACCTCACCGCCTAAACTTGGGATGATCAAAACAACGATCTGGGTGGAATCGGTTTGCTCCAGACGTGCTAGGACGTCCTCCAGCTGTTGCCGGGTGGCTGCTGATAGCATTGCGGCAGTATCGTTTACACGACCTGTGAGCGGCGGGACTTCCAGCGCCGGCAGGTTGCAGACCGCGAGAATACAGGTCAAAGCGACCACGACCAGAAATTGAACGACCCGATGGCGTTTCGGCATTTTCATAACGTCAGTTTATGCGGTCCACCCTTGGCGTTATTCACTAAACTTGACCTCGGGCGCACGTGCGGCACCCTCTTCGGCCTTGATGTATTCTTTGCGTTCCAGATTCAGCAGCAATTTGTTGGTGAGGCTGTTTGGAAATTTGCGAATCGAGAAATTAAAGGTTTCCACGCTTTGATTGTAGCGCTGGCGGGCGACATTGATTCGGTTTTCAGTGCCTTCCAGCTGGTTTTGTAGATCTTTAAAGTTCTGATTGGCCTTTAAATCCGGGTAGCGTTCAACCACGACCATCAAACGGGCCAAAGCCGAAGACAGCTCCCCCTGTGCGGCCTGCAATTGCTGCATTGCGGCAGGATTGGCAAGGTCGGCGGCCGAGACTTGAACAGATGTGGCCCTGGCGCGGGCATTGATTACGGCTTCCAACGTTTCCCTTTCATGGGCCGCATAGCCTTTGACGGTTTCAACCAGGTTCGGGATCAGATCCGCCCGGCGCTGCAGGTTGGACTCCACGTCACCCCAGGCGCTGAAAACCGATTCTTCGTATTGTTGCATGGTATTGTAACCGCAGGCGTAAAATAAAAACGTCGCCAGGCCCACCAGCATCATTCGCAACATTGATGTGTGCATACGAACCTCCCTAAATGCTTCCAAGATAAAATTTGTTAATAATTGTGGGCGTTTTAGAATCTTTACGACTATAAGTTTGGAATCAGAAATAAGCTATATTTTGCTGCGTCTTGTAAGCCATCATTTGAGCGGCGAGGCACTCTTTTCAATTGAACAATTTAGATGCATTTTTAAGATCAGCTCTACAGTTTGACCGTTATATAATACCCCTGATCCCCTCTCTGCAGCAGTATGACAATCGATTGTTTTTGCCGGTATTTAACAATCGCTTTTTTAAAATCTTCCTTGTTTGAAATCGTCATGTCGTCAATCTGGCGGATGACATCGCCCGGACGCGCCCCGATGCGATCCAGGTGGCTGTCGCGGGCAATTTCGGTAATCACGACACCCTCACGGGTCCGGATGCGATAATAGCTACGGCTTTCTTTTGTAATATCGTTGACCCGAATTCCCATGGTGCGAAAAGCCAGGCTCTCAGCGCGCTCCGTGGGAAACACACGCGATTTAATGGATACGGTCTTGATTTGATTGTCGCGCCAGATCCGGGCTTTAAATAAATCCCCGGCGGCATATGTCTTTTTGACCGACCAGTAATCCCGCGGCGAGGCTATTTTTTTTGAGCCCAGCGCTAATATGATATCGCCTTCCTGCAGCCCGGCTTTGCGGGCCGGACTACCGGGCTCAACGGCTTTGACGACAACGCCTTTCTTATCAGGGACATTCAGATAGCTGGCCAGTTTGCGATCCAGTTTTTGGACGCTAATGCCGATCCAGGCCTGGATGACCTCGCCAAATTGAATCAGGTCAGCGATAATTTTTTTGGCCTTGTTGATGGGAATCGCAAAACCAATACCCTGGGCTTTGGCGTAAATGGCTGTATTGATGCCGATCAGTTCGCCGTTGATATTTAACAACGGTCCACCGCTGTTGCCGGGATTGATGGAGGCGTCTATCTGGATGAAATCATGAAACACCATCTCCTCGCTGCGCACGCTGCGATTAATGGCGCTGATAACACCGGTGGTCACCGTATGTGAAAAACCGAAGGGATTGCCGATCGCAATCACGGTTTCACCGATCATCAGATCATTGCTGCTGCCCATGTCAATCGCCGGCAACCGGTTTGGGGAGGTGATCTGCAAAACAGCCAGGTCCGAATCCGGATCGGCGCCGACGATTTTGGCATCGAATTCGCGTTCATCTTCCAGCACGATTTTTATCTTGCTGGCCTTTTCGATCACGTGGGCGTTGGTGAGGATTAAGCCCCGTTTTCCATCGATAATTACCCCGGAGCCCAGGCTGGCGCTTTCCTGGCGGCTTTCGAAACGCGGGTCAAAGAAGTCTTTGAAGAACTCTTCGAAAAACGGGTCCATGCCGAAACCGGAGAAGGGATTGGCGCGCTTGCGAACGGCATACGAGGAGCTTATATTAACCACAGCCGGGCTTACTTTGCGCACGGCCCGCACCACCGGGCTTTCGCGCTCACTATTCAGGCTCCAGCCCGGTTGTGTAAAAACCGGAGCAAAAAGAAGAAAAAGCGTGGCATAAAGAATCGTCATAGGCTTAATCTTTTTTTGTTTTGCATGTTTGCGCATATATCACCTTTCGGCCCGGCAGCCTATCTTGAGCAGGCCTTCTTTTTCGAATGGGTTGCCAAAAATATAAACATCGTGTCGTCAAAATAAAGACGAATGCTTCTGTTTGTAAACTAAATAGCCGATACGACATCACGGTCGGTCCGCAAGCCCCATGAGCATTAAAACCATCGAAGATATACTTCCGCTGGTTGAAAAACCCAGCCGCTATCTGGGCGGAGAGATTAACCAGATAAAAAAAGATCCGACCAGCGTCAAACTGCGTTTTGCGCTGGCCTTCCCGGATCTATATGAAATCGGTACATCGCATTTCGGGATGCAAATCCTGTATCATATTCTCAATTCACATGCGGATATTGTTGCCGAGCGGGTGTTTGCTCCGGGTATGGATATGGATCGACACCTTAGAGCTGCCGGATTGCACCTTTTTTCTCTGGAATCTCGTCATCCGCTGGACCGCTTCGACATTATCGGATTCAGCCTGCTATACGAGCTAAACTATACGAACATGCTCACCATATTGGAGCTGTCAGGGATTCCGTTCTATGCTGCCCGGCGGGACGAATCCTTTCCGCTGATAATCGCCGGTGGCCCATGCACCTGCAACCCGGAGCCGGTGGCGGATTTTTTCGATGCCATGGTCATCGGCGACGGCGAGAGCGTTATCCTGCAGCTGGCCGAATGCTGGCTAGAGTGGAAAAAAAACAACAACAGCGATAAAAACGCGCTTTTAAAACGCTGGTCAGCAATTGAAGGTGTCTATATTCCAGCTTTCTTTAAACCGCGCTATGATGACTGCGGATTTCAGAGACTGATACCGCGCTATGATGATTATACCCGTGTGACCCGCACCCTTGTCGCCGATTTGGACCGGATACCCTTTCCGCACAAACCGATTGTCCCTTTCGGCAAACCTGTGCACGATCGCCTGCGGCTGGAGGTCGCCAGAGGCTGCAGCCGCGGCTGCCGCTTTTGCCAGGCGGGCATGATATACCGGCCTGTTCGGGAACGCTCACCGGATTCTTTGACCGACCTTTGTGACCAATCCATCAACAGCACCGGCTACGAAGATATCTCCCTGCTGTCGCTAAGCACCGGCGATTACGGATGTATCGTGCCGCTGATGAAACAATTGATGTTGCGCTATGCAAGCCAGAATGTCGCGGTATCCCTGCCCTCACTGCGGGCTGGAACATTGACGCCGGAGCTGATGAAACTGATCAAAACGGTGCGCAAAACCGGCTTTACCATTGCCCCCGAAGCGGGCAGCCAGCGACTGCGCGACGTCATCAACAAAAATATCAGCAATACCGAAATTATAGAAACAGTCAAGGATGCTTTTGACCTGGGCTGGCAGGTCATCAAGTTGTATTTTATGATCGGGCTTCCCACCGAAACCGAAGCCGATTTGGAAGCCCTGGTGGATCTGGTAAAATCCCTGCGACAAATCAAAAAGTCCGCCGGGCGCCGGGGCAAAATTAATGTCAGTGTGGCCACCTTTATTCCCAAATCCCATACGCCATTTCAGTGGGCCGCCCAGCTGCCACTGGACGAATCTCAAGAACGCATCCGGCGGCTGCAGGGGCATTTAAAATTGCCCTGGGTCCATTTTAAATGGCAGGATCCGAAAGTCAGCTGGCTGGAGGGGGTGTGGGCTCGCGGCGATCGAAGAATGAGTCGTTTGCTGGTGGCGGCTTATCAAAAAGGCTGCCGTTTTGACGGCTGGAGCGATCAGTTTCGATATGACCTGTGGCAGGCGGTTTTTGAAGAACAGGGCCTAGATCCAGATTTTTTCACCATCCGTGAAAGAGATGTCTGTGAGCCCTTGCCATGGGATCATATTGACACCCTGGTGACCACAGAATTTTTGGCTGCTGAATGGGCGAATGCGCGCAAAGGCGCCTACACAGCCGATTGCCGGTTGGGTGACTGTAACCAGTGCGGTGTGTGCGATTTTGAACAAATTGCACCGCTGACGCATGACCGGTTTAAAAACAGAGCCTCCGCGGTGACACCAGGCGCTGGGCAGAAAGCGGCGGCATTTCAAAAATTCATCGTTTTCTATACCAAACGGGCTCAGGCGCGCTATTTCGGGCATCTTGAAATGGTCAACATTTTTCAGCGCGCTTTAAAGCGAGCCGGGATTGTTGTTCGTTTCTCGGAGGGGTTTCATCCCAAGCCCAAAATTTCTTTTGACGATCCCCTACCGGTGGGAATCGAAAGCCAGCAGGAACGCTTTACCCTATTCGTGCCGGACGATCTCCGACCCCGACAGCTCAAGGACCTTCTAAACGCGCACTTGCCAGCCGGACTTTCGATTACCGATTGCCTCTTAGCCCCTGGAAAATCACCACGCGACCAGCACCGGCGCACCCGCTATAGAGTGGATCTGGCCAAAGGGCAATTCGATGAAAAACTGCTGAAGGCTTTTAAAGCGCAGCCGGCTTTTACCATTACCCTCAGCTCGCGCAAAGGAAAGTTGAAAAAGATAGATTTAAAGGGTATTGTAGTAAACAGCGAATTGCGCAATCCTGGTCATTTGGAACTGACCCTTTTAACCGAGCCGGGGAAAGCCGTCCGTCCGTTTGAGATCCTGCGCCATATATTCAAGTTAAGCGAAACGCAGATCAAACAGGCAATCATTGTTAAGCTGGCAGAGGCATCGAACGACCTGGGAGTTTAGGAATATACTGGGGAAAAAATTTTAATGTGGAGCGGTTAAAAATCCGAAACTCGAAACCCGAAATTCGAAACAAATTCTAAATACGAAATGTGAATGTTCAAAACGTTTTGAATTTTGGCTATTTGGTATTCGGATTTGTTTCGATTTTCGAAATTAGAAATTCGAATTTTTAACAAAATAGCAATCAAATCAGAGACTCACCTTTTTAGTGTAGTCTGATTTAATATTAAATAGAATGCGATAAGCGTATGTATAAACAGCTGATCATCAATGTGCTGGAACATGAAACCCGTGTTGCCCTTTTGGAAGACGGAACCATCGTTGAATTGTATGTCGATCGCGGAGATGATTCGGATGTTGCCGGAAATATCTATAAAGGCAAGGTTCTGCGCGTGTTGCCCGGGATGCAGGCCGCTTTTGTGGAAATTGGCCTTAATCAGGCCGCCTTTATCTACGTGGATGATGTATATACCGCTGATCTAAGGGAGTACGAGCGTCTTTTTCAGATAGAATCCGAGGAACTGGACGCTGAAACTGAAAATGACCCGGAGCCGGATACATTTGAAAAGCGGCACAGTCAGCAGATCGAAGAGCTGATATCAGAAGGCCAGGAGATTATGGCCCAGGTTGCCAAGTCGCCCATCGGCACTAAAGGCGCGCGAATTTCGTCTTACATCTCTTTACCCGGCCGTTTTTTGGTGCTGATGCCCTCGTCCGATCACATCGGGATTTCGCGCAGAATCGAAGATGAAACCGAACGCGAGCGCTTACGACAGGCGGTTGTGACCTTGCGCTCCAATAGCCATGGTTATATTGTGCGCACCGCTGCTGAGGGCGAGTCGGAAGAAAAACTGGCCTCCGAGATGGCCTTTTTAAACAATCTATGGACCAACATCCAGAAAAAGCACGAAAAAGCCGCCGCACCCTCTATCCTGCACCATGAAATATCCGTGAGTCTGCGCGCAGTGCGGGATTTGCTGATCCATGAGGTCGAAAAACTGGTGATCGACAACAAAGCGACCTACGATTCGGTTTTGTCCTTTCTGGACACCTACATGCCCACTCTAAAGGATCATGTTGTGCTCTATGAAGGCACTGAGCCAGTCTTTGATGCCTATAACCTGGAGGGCGACATTTCACGAGCCTTAAAGCGCAAGGTATGGTTGAAATCCGGCGGCTATATTACCATCGAGCATACCGAGGCGCTGGTGGCGGTAGATGTCAACACCGGCCGCTATGTCGGCAAACACAATCTGGAAGAAACGATTTTAAAAACCAACCTGGAGGCCGTCAAAGAGATCGCCTATCAGGTCCGGCTGCGGGATATTGGCGGTATCATTATCATCGATTTTATTGACATGGACAAAAAGTCCAACCGCGAGAAAGTCTACACCGCCCTCAAGGAAGCTCTGTTGAAGGACAAGAGCAAAACCCATGTGCTGCCGATGTCAGATATGGGACTCATTCAGATGACCCGCAAACGCACGCGTGAGCCGCTTACACGGATTCTGTGTGAGCCCTGCTATTACTGTGATGGTGAGGGCTATATTGTATCTAAGCAGACCATTTGTTACACAATCTACCGCGAGATTTTGCGGGAATCCCAGGATATGAACGGCGTTCGGCTGACATTAAGGGTGAACCCCCAGATCGCCGAATTGTTGCATGATGAAGAGAACTCCCTGATCGCTGCCCTTGAAAAAACCATCGGCAAGCAAATTGTCATTTATCCCAACACCACCTATCATCTGGAAGAATTTGATATTTTTGAAATTCATCAAAAATAAATACATTCCGACCATACGTCACGCCATATGCAGAACAGATTATTCATTCCGCTATTTAAAAATATTTGATCTTGACACGGCTTCAAGCTTGTGATTTATATCATAAATTTCCGGTTAGGCACGCTTGGGCCCTGTAAACTGCCAGACGGTGCCACCCCCCAAAGTTTAAAATATATAATAATATAAGAAAGTTATAGAATATGAAGCGCACTTTTCAACCCAGCAGGATCAGACGCGCCAGAAATCATGGATTTCGCAAACGGATGTCGTCTAAAGCGGGTCGCAGGATAATTAATCGACGCCGGGCAAAAGGCAGAAAACGACTTGCCTGTTAAATCGATTCGGCGATTGAATCGGGTGATGGATCACGATGCGCTTTTCCTTAAAAAAGGAAGATCGAATCCTGAAGCGATCGGATTTTATAGAACTCACCCGATCAGGACGCAAGGTACAAAACGATTGCTTTATTGCTGTTTTCAAACCGGGCCGACTTGATCACTCCAGACTGGGCATTACGGTTACGCGAAAGGTCGCAAAAGCTGCACGCCGAAACAGGGTTAAGCGTTTGATACGCGAATATTTCAGATTAAACAGGCGGCAGTTCACTCAAAACTGGGATATCAACGTTGTAGCCAAAAAAACGGCCGCAGACCTTTCAGCTGAGAAGGTGTTTTCATCCCTTCAAGATTTGTTTGAACAGATTGTGAATAGTGTTGATTAAAAAAATCATATCGATAGTGATGCTCTCATCGATCAGGGCATACCAGTATACACTATCTCCGGTACTGGGCCCCTGTTGTCGTTTTTACCCAACCTGTTCGAATTATGCCCATCAGGCTATCCGCCAGCATGGTCCCGTCAAAGGCCTGTTTCTGGCATCCAAACGTCTGCTACGGTGTCATCCCTTTCATCCGGGTGGCGTTGATCCGGTTCCTCAATCTGCGCCGAACGAAACAATGCGAACGCCGCTTACTGGATAAAGGGTGAATCGTCTAAGGCGCAGCTCCTGCTCACCCTGCGAAGACCCCGGACGATACACTTGATTGGCTGTTTCTGCGCCAAAAGAAATGGGCTGCAATTTGACAACCTGCTCTTAGGAGAAAAAAACATGGAACAGTCGCGATTGTTATTAGCCATCGTGCTCTCTTTGATCATATTCTTGGCATATCAGTTTTTTTTCGCTCCGCAGCCGCCCCAGCAGCAGCCCGCCAAGGAGGCTGATACACCTACAGCGACTCAAGAGCAACCCGCCCAGGATAAAGATCAGGCGCAGCCCTATGCAGCCGACACCGAATCAGCGGACGTCAGCCCGCAGCCTGCCCCCGGAGTGGCAGCGTCCGCAATCGCCAGAACCATCACCGTTCAGACGCCACTTTATGAGGCCAAGATTTCTGAAAACGGAGCTGTGATTTACAGTTTTCTGCTCAAACAGTATCGAGAAAGTGTCCAGAAGGATTCTATATCAAAGCAGGTACTTACAGACAAAAACGCTTTTGGAGTCGGCCGTCTGGGGTATATCGGCCAAAGCGTTGTGGGGCTGGATACGGCGGTTTTCAGCACAGATTTGACGGCCGATCAACTGGTTGTCAATGAATCCACCCATAACCTTACCTTTTTATGGCGTTCGCCCCAAGGCATCGTGATTCAAAAAACGTACAGCTTTGATGCCGCTTCTTATGTTGTTGGACTGGATGTGTCCGTTAAAAATGGATCCGGCCGCAGCATCCAAGACAGGCTCACTATCAGCCTGAACGGCAGGACTCCCGAAGACAAGCGCCTGTATTCTTTTCAAGGCCCCAGCGCACTGATCAATGACGAACTTCAGCAAATAAAGATTAAAAAGATAGAGGACCAGAATACCTTTGACGGCAAAATCAAATGGATTGCGATACAAAGCCGTTATTTTATGTCCGGGCTCATTCCGGATCAAATCGAGGCGGCGCGCTTACATTTATCCTTGAAATCAGATGAATTTGTCGTTGCTCAATACCAGCAGCCGGAAAAAGTTATTCCGTCCGGAAACCAGTACACCTATAAATACCGAATTTTTATCGGCCCCAAAAAAATAAGCTATTTGCAAAGCGTGGGTAATAATCTGGAAAAGCTGGTTGATTTTGGCTGGTTTGATTTCATTGCGCGACCCTGCCTGTGGCTCCTAAATTTATTTTACAGCGTTATCCCCAATTACGGCGTGGCCATTATCATTTTAACCATTCTGGTGAAAATTCTTCTGTGGCCCCTCGGACAAAAAAGCTATAAATCCATGAGCGAAATGA
>JASFJF010000070.1:0-12649 GCA_050122255.1 Desulfobacterales bacterium | reverse complement strand
ATAAAGGGCATCAAACTCGGGATATTTTCGCAGCACTTCTGCAAAAAAAGTCTTTTCACCTTGCTCCCTGCCACTTTTGATGCAATCGTTGTATCTTTCAATTTCTTTGATGTACTCGTTGATTTTTACCTGTTTTAAAGATTGCAAAAACTCATCGAAATAAAAATCGAGCATTTTCGATTTGTTTGTTACCGGCGGCCTGTTCCAGCTTGCCAGCTCATTGTGATATCCAACCAGGTTATCGATACTACGGGCAAACTCAATAACATAATCCAGCCAGCGGCCCTTTTCGGATCTGAATTTAGCGATCATGCGCTTATCGGATAGCGCACGGCCGGTGAAGTCATATTCCCAGGTGTGCCGGAAATACAAATTGTTCTGGAAGAAATCAATATGGGCCAGCACATGGTAAAAAATCATGACATTCATCCAGTCCGGATTATTGTCGTTGTAGTATGATATGGCCGGGCGCGTGTTGATCACCGTCTCATAGGGATTGCTGGGGTATAGCTCGTAGCGGCCCTTTTCTTTGAGCACCTCAACATCATGGACCCAGTAATCATAGAGGGTTGGAATCATCAATTTGGGTGTCAGTTCGAGCAAATCCCGGTTGGTGACAATATACTCCAGGGTTTCATCCTGAAATTGCAGACCGGCCTCCCGGGCGCGCTGCTTGCACCCTTCCATGATTTTTTTGGTATGCTGATCAATTAGTTCCATTTTTATTGGTTTGCCTGTTAGCCGGTTATCCCGTTTAGCCGGTAAATGTTGTTCCCTTATGGTGGCTGTTGCCAAATTTAACGGGCTCAACGGGTAACGGGAAAACCGGACAACTTTTATTCAGATATTAACTTCTTGATGCCTTCGATCAGCCGCGGTTCGTTGGTGTTTTCCGGCATGACATCCAATCTGATATATTCCGCTTTTTCCGTCAAGAGCCCGGATTTTTTGAGATATTTTTCAACTTCGGTGTTATGCGTCGCTTCGTGCGTATGTTCGGCAATGGAAATGCCGATTCGGCTGGCATATCGTAACATCTTTTCCAGCTGCGGTATCGATTCCTTGCCGTCTGTGTCCCAATCATCACCATCGGTGCCATGGAAGATGTAAATATTATAGTCCCGAGACAGGTTTTCTTTTTCAACGATTTCGTTGACGAGGCGGTAGGCGGAGGATACCTGAGTGCCGCCGGCTACCGCCGAATTGTAGTATGTGTAAAAATCTTTTACCTCTGATGCTTCGGTATCATGCAAAATAAAACGCGTTTCCACCTGCATGGCATACTGATATAGTAACCAGCTGTATATCATCACGTGCTGAGCAACAACCAACTCCGTTGATTTGCCGGCCATGGAACCGGAATAGTCGCGCAGAAAAAAGACCATGGCCTGGGACTCATAATCTTTTTCACGGGACAACACCCGATAGACCATGTCTGCAGGCGAAACCAGAAATTGCGAGGGATCAATGGCACTGATATCCGGCATATTGCCAAGATGGATGTTGGTTTCGACAATTTTTTTCAAGGTGGCTTTTTTATCCAGCAATTGGCCAAAACCGCGATGACGGTCGGTCAGGTCATAGGTGTAGCGTGTTAGAGATCGCTTTTTACCTTTATCTTTGAGGTTCGGCAGCTGAAATTTTTCGGTCAGGATGCGGCCCAGGTCATAGGCGTTTGATTCCACTTCATGCTGAGCACCTTCCCCCTGCCCGGGACCGCTGCCATCACCTGCATCGGGCTGATGGATCGGCTGCTCACCAATGACCTCGCCCTCTTCCCCGTCGCCGGAGCCGCCATAGGGCTCTTCTTCTGAGGCCTGCAATGAGGGGTCGTGGATAAATTTTTCTTCAATGGTGGAAGGAACGACCACCACCTTATCCTTGCCCCCTTTACCCGGCTTAATCAAACGACCCACGTTTATTTTGCGCGGAAACCCATCTTCTTCGCGCTGCTTGTCTCTTTCTAAAAGTTCATCGATGGATCGCAGGCTGGTGCTGTGGGTGCTTTGCAATGCGGTAATGCCCTGCAAAAAGGTCAGATCATCATAATTGTAGATATTCTGGAATTTGCGATATGATTTAAAGGGACCTGTCTGGCCACTTTCGGGCAGATGGTGGGTGCCGGCGGTTTTCAGCTCGGCCAGAATCTTGCGCTCCTGCTCGGGCGACAGCCCTTTTTCTTTCAGCTGCTTAAAAAACTTTTTGCTTTTCGGGTCCATAATCACCCCAGCCGTCAGGCTTCATATATGAGGTTAAGTGCTTACGGTAATGGGATATATATTATCAACGGTAATAATCGGAAATGAGTAATTTATGGATAAGAGTTGGAAACAGGTAAGTTTTTTGAGGAGCAAGGCCGCACAAAGTTTATAGCCTGAGGCGTACTTGCAGTACGTTGAAGGCTAAAAACTGCGGAGAACGCAGCTCCTCGGAAAAAGCCCCTGTTTCCACTATTTTTCGTCTTCCTGCGTACAGAAGTACTCGATTGTTTTCTGCGCACAGGTTTTGCAATATCCTAGCTTATTGAGCATGGTTTCAATCATGCGATCGTAAAGCTTTTGATTTTCTTCATTGGTTCGGTTAGCCAATGCACCGATTAAACTGCCGGCTCCAGCGATATCGGATTTGAGCCGCACATCGGTGACGGCTTTTACCAGCTCCAGGTTGTCCATAAAGTCGTAATCCGGATCGACAGAAATTTTCTGGCCGTAAATTTTACGGATTGAAGTTCGAAATGACTCGCGCTGTTCTTCGGTCTTGAGTCCCAATCGTTCCTCGACGCTGTTGATGTAACGTTCGTCAATTTTTAAAGCCTTTAGCTCCCCGTTTTGCGGGTCTTTGTATTTCCACATCTTGTCAGGACCCAGGTTTTCGGCATCGATTCCAATGATCATATTCACATAGTTCATCACATCCTTGCGAATCGCATAGGGCTCGTCCATGTAAGCATTGAACATTTCGGTCATGATGCGCTCGCGATACAATCCTTTGCCGGTTTTGAGATCTTCGAGGTATTTGGCTCGGTCATTGGCTTCGGTCACATAATCCAGCACAATGCGTTCAAGCGCCTTAAAGATGTCATAGGCAAACATACAGCGGCCTTCATTGGTTTCAGAACTTTCAATCAGCAACTGGATGGCGCGTCCCAGATTCCGTTGCCCGAGGCCTTTTTGGCCAAAGCGGTTAATAATCTCCGGATCCTGGTTGAGGGTGTCGATGACTTCCGCCAATGTCTTAATGCTTTTTTCGCCGGCTACTTCTCCGGCGGCCAGTTTCATGGTTTCCACCGGCGTCAGTTTTTCCGAACGCGGCAGGCGGCTCAAAACGGAAGTGACGGAGGCAGCATAATTCAGGTTGGGATCCTGATGTAAATCTTCGCGGGTCAGTGTGGTGCGGGTTTCGCTGCCGATGGCATAGCCGGTCAACTCTTTTTGAAGTTTGTAGTTGGTGTTGTGGGAAACATAGCAGATCCGGCAGCGGTCAACGATGGGTGCCTCTTCTTTTTCGGACAGAAAACGGTGAAATTCGGAGTTGTTGCTGGTGGCCACGATCAAGGTGTCAATCGGCCATTTGAAGCCGTCGATTTCGATGTTGCGGTTCTGGATAACGCCTAAATAGACTTGCACCAGGTCTTTTTTGTTTTTGTATATTTCATCGCTGAAATGAATCCCGCCGCCGGCAACCCGGGCCAGGGCGCCACGGCGCAGGTCAAAACGATAGGGGTTGTTGGTGTCGGTGATGTGCAGCAGGCGCTGAATAGACTCTTCGCCCAGCAAGTCCACAGCCGATGAGGTGATTTTATCTTTGGCCGGATATTTCCCGGTCACGGTCCCTAAACTTTCGGTCAACGGCACCGGCGTAATTTCGATGTGTTTGAGCATTTCATCGATGTCTCCGTCGCAATAATTGCGGAGATTATTCCATATATAGCCGCTACATGCGCCTAACGGCCGATAATTCATATATAACTGCTCAATTTCCTTATCGGAAAAACCGACCTGTTTGGCCAAATAATCCCTGGATTCATCCGGATCATCGAACAAATTCATGGCCAGAATCATCGGGTCTTCATACGTCTGGGATTCAATCGTGGAGATCTTGCCGTAATTGCCGAGCTTGTCCAGGCTCAAGAATTTAAACGTAAACTTGCGGTTGTTTTCCTGGGACAGAAAACGGCGATATCGACCGGCTAGAAATTCCACAAAAAATGTTTTGCCGTTGCCCGGTTCACCGACAAGGACAAAGGCCATTTCCTTGGAAGAACCATTTTCGGCCGCATCTTTCACGTATGATACGAAACTGTTGATTTCATCGTACATGCCGATAACGTGTTTGGCGCCATTGCGGAAAATCTTAAAATCATAGGTTGTTTTACCGTTCACCACCACTTTTTCAATTTCACTCTCAAGGATCATGCGGGAGACACCCTGAAAAGCATTCTCAAACCGCAACTTGCCGTCCTTGACAGCGGTCATATGCTGATGAAGCGAGCTTGAATTTTTAGGCATTTTTCCTCCCATCGTATATGGTTGTTAAAAAATCGAGTTTCAGATTTAGACCCAGTCTGCCGGCTTGCGATTGTCATACAATTCAAACAAGTTATCCAGGTCATGAACAACTGAGGGGATGCTGTTTTCACTTTCGGGCAGGAAATTACAGGCTGGAAAATAAAAATCTAAACAAAGTACAGGTCTTTTAAAAACCCTAACGCCTCATGTTCCCTACTCAAATGTGTAATCATCAATCCAGCTTTGGCAACAAAGATTGCGTAAAAATTAACACCTTTTTGACGATATGTTGTCCTGTTTTTTGGCAGCCTTAATTTATCTTAAAACCATTTTGTATGTGCTTGGCGCAGCTGTCGAACATTTCGTTTGGCAGCCAATTTTCGGTTTTACGGCTAAGTCCTCATAATTGTTTTATTTTCATATATAATCAGGCCATTGCGAAGACGGGTGAAACCATATTGGGTCGAACAAATCGGTTCATCCCTTGCAACACATCTACATGTATTGATGCAAGAACAATACCATTGGTATCAAAATATTGGTTTAAATCGCATGATAAAGGTTCAGGGTTCAAGGGTTGTGCGTTGCCGGTTGCGAGTTGTTCGTTACGAGTTTGTTGGTTTGAGCAGCCAGTAGCCAGCGGACAGTGATTTTAACCTCTGAACGCTGAACTCTGAACCTCGGAACCTTGAGCGGAGTGTTTGCGGACCAGCATCAACGTGTTGCCGATAACGCTGATACTGCTCATAAGCATGGCGCAAACCGCGACCAGCGGATTGAGCAGACCGCTCATGGCAATGGGGATACTGATGGTGTTGTATGCAAAGGTAAAGACCAGGTTCCGGTGAATTTTTTGATTGACCTCTGCGGCAAAGGTCAAAAAGTCAGTGATCTGTTCGGGCTCTGCCCGCATCAGGGTGACGGCAGCCATTTCTTTGCCCAGATGCGCCCCGGAATGGAACGCCAGCGATAGATCGGCCTGAACCAGAGCAGGGGCGTCATTGATGCCATCGCCGACCATGGCGACAAAGTGGTTTTGTTTCTGTAAAGTTTTAACAGCGGCAACTTTATCATCAGGCATTTGCCCCCCGTAGGCCTCATGGATACCGACAGCTTCTGCAATGGCAAGTGTCGTTTGATGGCCATCGCCGGAAACCAGTTGGGTTTTTAAGCCGCGTTGCTGAATTTTTTCGACGGTCGATCTGGCCCCCTCGCGAATGCTGTCTCCAAAAACAAAAATGGCGGCAGGTTGATCGTTGATACGCATAAATATATATGAATTTATTGATGATTGCTGTGAATATGTAAAACTATGTAATTTTTTAAAGTCAGCGATTGCAGCCCCCATAAAGTTCATTGAGCCGATCTTTATTATCTTGTCATCAAAACGGCCAACGACGCCGGTGGCGGCAATTTGTATTCGATCGATTGGAGCCGGTCGAATATTTTTCTCTTGAGCCTGGCGCAGGATTTCCTGAGCGATAAAATGATCTGATTTTTTCTCGAGGCCGGCCGCCAGTTTTAGTATCTGGTCTTTGTCGTAAGAACCCAGTACGATGATGTCCTGCAGCTTCCAGTTGCCGTGTGTGATGGTACCGGTTTTGTCAAATATGAACGCACCTACGCGCGACGCCATATCAAAAGCCTCAAAATCCCGCACCAGCATTCCCTTTTTGCCGGCAATTGAAATCCCGGCCACGCGGGCCAAGGGAATGGCAATGCCCAGCGCGCAGGGGCAGGAGATAACCATAACGGTTACCGCTCTTAGAATCGACGCTTCCAGCGCGATACCGCTGATGGCGCAGATAACAGCGGTGGCGGTTGCCAGCAATAAAATAATCGGAACAAACCATTGCAAGATAGCATCGGTTTTACCTTCGACGGGTAATTTGGTCAGCAGGGTTTTCTCAATGATTTGCATCATCTGGCCCAGGGTAGCATCATTGCCGACCTTTTCGGCTGTGATTTTAAATTCGCCCCGCAGGACGCGGGTTCCGCTTCTGATGAAATCACCGATCTTTTTAGCAACTGGCGTGGGCTCGCCGGTCAGCGAAGATTGATCCACCGTCCCGCTGCCGGCCAGAATGCGCCCATCGGCCGGTATAATTTCGCTTTCGACCACGCGAAAGTGGTCTCCCACCGCAAGCTGCTCAATGGCCACATAACGTCCGCCAGGAAAGTCGGGATTGCATATCCTGACTTTGGTGGGCATCAGCGCAAAGAAATTTTCCAAATCCACCAGAACCTTTCTTTTCGCGCGTCGCTCGAGTGCTTTGCCCAGCAATACCAGGGTGATCAGCATCGCAGCCGTATCATAGTAAAGATGAATGCTCCCGCTGAAAAGGTTAAAGGTGCTGTAGGAATAAGCGCTTAAAGCGCCGATGATGATCAGTGCTTCCATGCTAAAGGCGGCATGGCGCAAACCCGCCCAGGCTTTTTTATAGAAATCATATCCGCCATAGGCCAAAACGGCGGTTGCCATGACAAACATAGGCCAGGAAATCTTGGCCGCATTTTCAGCCGAAAAATCCGTAAAAAACCCGGTGTAGAGGGCAAAGGACAACATCATCACATTCATGGTTAAAAAGGCTGAGACCGCAAATCGCACAAATTCCCGCGAAGAACCCTTTGCTTTGCCGGATTCATCCGCAGCGGTTGCGTGGTATCCGAGTTTCTCGATGCCGGCGATGATCTGATCAGGAGAAATCCTGATGGGATCGTAAACCACCTGCAGCCGATCGGTAGAGAAATTACAGTTGGAATCAACGACTCCCGCGGTTTTTTTCAAAGATTGATCGATGACCCAGGCGCAGGCAGAACACCACATATTACCGACCAGCAGTTTGAGTGTCAGAACGTTATTTCCGGCAACCAATGAAGAGGACACGGCCTCTTCTGACGGCAGACTGTCTGCCTCAGAGCCACTTCTTTTGGTTTCCACACCGAGTTGTTCTTCGGAAAGAGGAATGATGCCTTTGGCCTGACATTGACGGAACAGATCAGTTTCCCGAAACGTTTTTGGATCCGGCGAATTCGTGGCTTGCATTAATATGCTGAAAACCTGCCGGCAGCCGTTGCAGCAAAATGAGAAGGATCCGCCGGTAATAACAGCGGTAACCGTCCCGTGGCGCAAAGATAAACCGCACAGGTCACATGTCTGGGCATTAGTGTATTTTTGCTCAGTGCTTTTATTCATGGGGGTGGAAAACCAATCATGAGAAATCTGATTATTGAGGTTTCAGGTGTCAGTGTTCAGGTGTCAGCCCTTCTATTCGTCCCTGAAAGCTGACACCTGACACCAGAACCGCCAACGGCGGAACCATAGAGCCCGACATCTAACAATTGGATAGGCCTGACACCCAGACCCAGAATGTAACTTGAATAAAACACGAAAGAAAGTAAAGTTTGGGATCGAAGAGAATTATTCACGCGTGCCAAGGGATTTGACAAAAGCGATGACCCGCCAGCGGTCATCGGCGGTAATGGTTGCGTGCAAAGGCGGCTGACGGCCATCGGGTAGACCGTAACTTACGGTTTTAAAAATTTCGCCCGGGGGGCTGCTCTGGACCTTGGCACTGCGCAGATCGGTCGGCAGCGGGGCAAAACTCTGACCGACGGTTCCGTTGCCGTCGTATTTGTGACCATGGCACTGGGCACAATAGATCAGGTACACGGCTTTGCCGCGAGCAATGACAGCCGGTTGGGTCATATCAAGGGGGGATTGTAGGTCTGTTCCGGCCGATACCCGGAAGATGGCTTCGCCACCATTTACCGGGACCAGACCGGCCTCTTTTATCAGCAGCGGCTCTTCGTAGGGTCGCACGGCCGGCGTTTCCCGCATCCGACCATAGCGAAAGTTGTTGTCATAATAAACGAGTGCGTGGTAGACCGCCAGCACAAAAATGGCAACAACAATTAAAAATCCAATTATTTTTTTCATTTATTCAATACCTTCAAAAGGGATTGTATACAGATGCCTCGGGTTTTCTTCCTGGCCCTGCTCTTTGAGCACATGTTGCGCATAGGGTAATGGATGATACGGATCCCAGATAGCAAAGGCAGATTCCCCGGGGACGTCCTTGATCGGCCGATAGTCCCAATCTGGCTGGCCGAGGTCTCCAATTAAGGTGAATGCAAACCATCCTTGAAATCCGACGATGGCGACAAAAAAAAGAACCAGCAGCCACGTTTTGATGGCAGATGTCTGATGATGTGAATGTGCCATTAGATTTTTACTCCTAATGTCCCAATTAAGATGATATAGGCCAACCCCCATATGATGGTTCCAACCAGAATGAGAATTGCAACCAGGGGAAAAGGTGCATTCCGGCCCTGTATGCCGCCAGGGAATTCTTCGATAATTTGGATTTCACGCTCAGCTGAATCTTTTCGGCGGATATAGTAAAATCCCAGACCGATAATAAACAGCACAACCGTTGCCAGTGCCGGGAACAAGTACATGACAAAATGCTGAATGCCTAATAAGTAAAAATATCTCATAATAACCGGCTTCCTTAAGCGTGCTCTTTTTGCAGGGTCATTACGGCATGCCCTTGATCAGAGAAAAGATCACCACGGCCGCCGCACTTGCCAGACATAAACAAACCAGGATAAACAGTGCCGTCGTTTGAAGGCGTGCGAAACGCGGTATTTTAAGCGGCTGGGTTTGCGATTCATTTTGTAATGGCAAAAAGCGAGCCCGTTGCTGGTCTTTGAATTGGCCGTTATTCAGCGCCCAGAAAAACACCACCAGGCTAATGATAAAACCTGCGGCCATGTACGCAATAAAATAAGGGTAGTACATCTTAGTTAAATAGTTGATTCGTCAAATAGTTAAAACGCAGCTCCTCGGAAAAAGGGCCATTTTCGCCTAATGTTATGGTTCCCAGGCCGCATCAATACCCCGCGGTTCGGCATTGGCGTCACTCTGATTGATAAAGTAAACCGCGATGTAATCACCGACTTCCCAGATTTTTTGGGATTCCAGCTCTTTTTTGAAATACGGCATGGCCGTGCCGGTGATGCCGTTCATCAGCTGATAATAGATGATCCCGCCGGATATTTCGCGGCCCTTTAAAATCGTGAAATTTAACGGCGGCGGATAGATCCAGGGCTGGGCCGGGCCCATGCCATCTCCGATGGGGCCGTGACAGCCGATACAATTATTTTGATAAATTTTGTGCCCCCGCTGCAAGCTGGCTGTGGTGGTCGGGTATGGATTCGGTATGGTGCGCCATCCCTCCGGCACGATTTCCGCCAGCCAGCGCGCGTTCGCATCGGGTCCGGCCTCATAGGCCTTAATGGATTCCGCTTTCCAGTGGCGCTGGCGCTCCATTCGCCGGTCGGCATTCTTGTATCCGAGGCTTTGAATGTACTGGGTCAGTTTGTTGATGCGTTCCATGCCCAGCCATTCAAACGGGGGCATGATCGAGCTGGGTCGCGTGTATCGCGGGTTTATAAAGTGGGCGACGTGCCAGTCGTCCGGATGCTCGCCGCCTTCCTGCGACAGGTCCACACCGGTGCGCTGGGAGCCCAGCGCCACGGGTTCATCGGCAATATAATCGCCGGTCTGGGCAATGCGATGGGCGCCGTGTACCCAATCGATTGTCCGAATGGACTGACTGTGGCAGTAGACGCAACCGTTTTGCAGGTATATCTTGCGACCCTCATTTTCAATTGGCGTGCGCGCGCGAAAAATTTCAGAAGGAGTTTTGTCCTGGGTGGCATAGGGCCAGTAGACAACGGTCAGCACGATGGCCGCCAGCAGGGCCAGAATACCCGTGATAATGACTGTCGGGGTCATTCTCATGTTGCAGCTCCACGATTGAAAAATAGCGATCGAATCACATTGTATAATCCGATATATGCGCCAAGCATTATAAACAATCCCAGCGAGGCTCTTAAAATATAATAGGGTTGAATCATGGGTAATGTTCGGTACAGGGCTTCACCATTGTACCAGGAATTACCCTGAATAAGGCCGACGATGGTCAAAACGACGGCAAAACCAGTGACACCGATCAGCACCAACCAATATTGGACGTCGGCCAGGAATCTGCTATATAGTGGTTTGCCCGTTATTTTGGGCAAAATGAAATACAGCCCGCCAAGTGCCGTTACCCCGGCAAACCCCAAGACGCCGATATGGGCATGACCGACGACCCAGTTGTTAAAGTGGGTGATGCGCTGTACATGCGGCAAGGCCATCATCGAGCCCTGGATATTGACAAAGAAATAATAAAGGGTGCCGGTCAGCACGAATTTGGCGCCGATGTCGGCATGAATCTCTCCCAGTTTACCTTTGATCGTGTACCACAGATTAATCAACACGATCATGACCGGAATCACCATGGCGATACTGTCGACAATCGATATGGTTTTCAACCAGGTAGGCACCGGTACCTGCAGCAGATGATGGGTGCCGATGTGGGTATAGACAATGATCAAAGACCAGAATCCCACCAACGACAGTGAATGGCTCCAGAGTGGGCTGCGGGTGGCGATCGGCAATATATAATAGGCGACTCCTAAAGCCATCGGCGTTAACAGCAGCCCAAAAATATTGTGGCCGTAAAACCATAGAAGAATAGCATCGGGGATGCCCACCAGGGCACCGGTGTCGGGTTTCCAGATGACGTTGCCCAGACAATAGGTGACCGATGTCAGAACGATTGCGGCAGTCGTATACCAGATAGATACGTACAAAACGCGCTCCGTTCGTTTCCGGATGGTCATGAGGATATTGAATACGACCAGGGAGAAGCTGATGACGACCATAATATCCACAGGCCATGGCAATTCAGCGTATTCGCGGCCCTGGGTATGGCCGGTAGCGATTCCGATCATACCGGCGGCCACCGTTATATTCCAGAATACGGCGCTGAATACACCCAGCTTGTGGCTGAAAAGCTCGGTGCGCAATAAGCGCGGGAAATAATAAAATGCTGCAGCCAATAGTCCGGGTGTCACAAAACCGAAGAGCACCGCATTCACATGCATCGGCCGTACGCGACCAAAATGAATATATTCGATATTGGCCATAAAATCCGGTGCAATCAGGTAACCCGCGCCAATCATGCCGATTGAAGTTGCAGCGGCAAACCAGAGTGCGGATGTTAGCGTAAACGCTTTGGCGGTCGGGTTGCTAGTTGGCACATTTTCGGTGATGTCAGTCGACAAAATCTAAACTCCTTTAGGGTTTCGAGCTGTTATGGGTTTTTGGTTATCAGTTATCAGGTCAGCATTGTTTTGATATCCATCTTACAAGGCCAATAACGAATAACCATTAACCCATAACGCTTTAGCTGTGGCACGCCAGCCAGCAGTCCACATTGGCGCCCTTTTTAAAATGGCACGTGATACACTCGTTCATGTACCAGGTCTTATGCGGCAGGCGCTGAAGGTTCTGCACCTGTCCGTGACATTCGGTGCAGGCAAGTTTGCTGTTAATATGGCGCTGGTGGTTAAACAGCACGTGCTCGGCCACATAATTTAGCTTTATCCAGGGTGTTGGTGTATTGGTATTATAATACTCGTGTTCCTTTTTGATCCATGGATGGTTAACAATAATATAGTTATGGCAGTGCAGGCATTTTTCCACTGCCGGGATTCCAGGATGATTGGAGTAGGCCACGTAGGGGTGGCAGTACTGACATTGGATTTGCTTCACCCCACTGTGAACATTGTGGCTGAAGGGAATGGGCTGCTCCGGCCCGGCGTCGCCGTACGGCACCTTGTAAAACAGGAAAATAAACACCACAATGGCCAATCCGGTGATCAACGTGGTCAAAATGATGATGGCATTTTTACTCAAGAGTTCGATACCTCGTTATAATGATCGTTTCCTCTATCCAGGTGAGCTCCCCTCGGCGGTCCTGGAAAATCCCGGAAATCGTTTTAAAAAAAAGCTGACGGCGATGAGCATTAACCCCAAAAAGCCGACCGTAATCAAGGCGTCGGAAATATTCAACGATAGCGAATGTGCACCATGGCTCAGCGCCGGCGCTAACAGCAGCAGATGTTCGAACCAGAATCCGATGATAATGACACTGCACAGAATCACCATAAAACCCGGCTTTGATTTGATCTTTTTATTGATCAGGATGACAAACGGTATGATGAAGCAGACGATGAAAATGGTC
>JASFJF010000069.1:0-12775 GCA_050122255.1 Desulfobacterales bacterium | reverse complement strand
AACGCGGTACCCATATTTGAGTAAGCCATAAAAGGCATTCTTATATTTTGGATAGTTGAGTTCTTTAAACAACACCTGGTTCAAAGGTTCAGCGTCCAGGGTTCAGGGGGTAGAAAACGGCAGCCACACGTAAGCATGTGTTAACGGAAATGGGACAACAACTGAAAATCGGACAGATAAATTCTGAAAACCTTAAACCCTGAACCTGACACCTAAACACTGGAACCATAATTGTTGCGACTTTTGTATTGTTTTTAGTGGGCGCAAGACGATCAAAGAGGAGTTTTACATGAAAATTGAAGTTTTAGGACCCGGGTGCAAGCGCTGTGATCAAATGTATGAAAATGCCAAAAACGCTGTAGCCGAACTGGATTCCCCGGCGGACATTGAAGTTGTCAAAATCGCGGATATTCATTATTTTGCAAAAATGGGGGTATTCATGACACCGGGGCTTATCATCGATGGGGAGGTGATTTCAACCGGCAAAGTGCTGAGCCCCAATCAAATCAAGCAAAAAATTACGGAGAAGATGTAAGGCATGTCTGATGTGACCCATGTATACTTGATTACCGGTTTTTTGGGCAGCGGCAAAACCACTTTGCTGAATCGCATCATCAGGCGGTTTCCCAGAGATAAAAAGATGACGTTGCTGGTGAATGAATTCGGTGAAATCGGTGTAGATGGTACTTTGGTGGAAGGCGATGACATCGATATGATGGAGATTAGCAAAGGCTCTATTTTCTGCGTCTGCGTTAAAACCGATTTCATAAAAGGCCTGTACGAACTCAACAGCAAAGTGCAGCCGGATGTGATGCTGATTGAATCCACCGGTGTGGCCAATCCCTCTGATCTGAAAAAAGATTTAAAATTACCCATATTCAATGATCGGTTTCACTTCATGGAGCAGTTTTGCATGATCGATGCCGCTCACTTTTTAGATGCATACGGTGCGTTTGCGTCCTTGGAAAAGCAGATTGCATCTTCCACCGTCTTTATTATCAATAAGGTCGACATTGCTTCGGCTGAAAGAATCGAAGAAACCAAAAGTGTCATTCGGCAGTTTCACCCAGGTCCCCATTTTTTTGACACCACTTACGCCGAAATCCCATTAGAAGATTTCTTTGATTTCGCCGGGCAGGAATCACTCGATACAGAAGCAACGCAAACCGAAAAGGAAAGAATGTCTGTTCTTTCGGAAGAAGCCCTTGACCAATTTATTAATGACCTCCTGGACAGCCCTGATCTTGAAGTGACACCTCCGGATACGCTCATGTCCGTCACTTATGCCTGGAACGGACACAATCTGGAGCAGGTCAGAACCATGGCCGAGGCATTGCCCCCTTCTGTAATTAGAGCCAAAGGGTTTGTGGAAGAAAATGATGAGATATATCTGTTCAGCTATGTCATGCGCGATTGGACCATTGAAAAAACCAATGTGCCGAAAGATCGCATCAAACACAAAAACATTGTCGTCTTTATTGGCCCGCCGGAGTCTAT
The DNA here is from genome assembly GCA_050122255.1 of Desulfobacterales bacterium. GTDB lineage: Bacteria > Desulfobacterota > Desulfobacteria > Desulfobacterales > JAHEIW01 > JAHEIW01. The sequence continues at coordinate 11,278 of JASFJF010000069.1, read as the reverse complement.
GGAAGGCATCGAACAAGCATCCAAAACGGGTGATTGGACCAGCAAAGGCGTGTTTCAACCCTACACGCCATCCTAAAAAACATCAACTTAACTTTATCTGGGTCCAGCCGATGTTGTAAGCCCGGATGATCAAGGCTCAAAAATGTCAGATAACCACTATGATTTTTTGATTTTAGGGGCAGGGCCGGCCGGCATCACGGCCGCCTTGTACGGGCAACGCCTGGGATTGAAAACGATTGTTTTTGGCGATATACCGGGCGGCAGCTCTTATATGATCGAGCATTTGGCCAATTTTCCCGGATTGGTGGAAGGGACCTCCGGCACCCAGTTCGGCACGATGGCGTTCCAGCAGGCCCAGAAAGAAGGGGCCAACTTTACGCTGACGCGTTTGGAACGCCTCGGTCGCGATGACAACCATTTTATCGGTATCGATGTTGACGGCAAAGAACATACGGCCCTCAGCGCTTTGGTGGCCACCGGTCGGGTCCCCAAAAGATTAGCGGTCTCCAATGTCAATTTAAGCGGGGTTCATTTTTGTTCCATCTGTGACGGGCCTCTATACCGAGGCAAAAATGCCACGCTGGCGGTTGTCGGCAGCGACAATGCAGCCGCCCAGCATGCGCTTTTGCTGTCTCGCATTGCTCATGAAGTTCTTCTCATCTGCCGCAGCCAAACCCTTAAAATGGATGCCGTTTATAGAGACCAGATCGAGCAGCAACATAATATTAAGGTAATGTCGAATACGGAAGTCATCGGGTATAACGGTCAGGAGTCAGTCGAACGCATTGAGGTTGCAGCAAGGAAAGAGAGTCAACAGGACCTTGCGGTCGATGGAATTTTTCTTGCCATCGGCTGGCGCCCGAATACATCCGCGCTGGATATCACGGTCAAAAAAACGGCAGAAGGTTATCTGGAAACGGACACAAAACTCATGACATCGGTTCCCGGTCTTTTCGCAGCGGGTGACGTCCGCGACACCGATATGTGGCAGGTGCTGACCGCCTGTGCCGACGGGGCCCGGGCTGCCAAAAATGCGGCTGAATACTTGAAAAATCAAACCCGACCATAAGGTGTGATCCGCTTTTATTTTTAAAACCCGTTATAGAATTAAGACGGTTGAATCAAGGCGTCGCGAACCGCTTTTGCTAAGGCTTCCATATCCGAATAATTAGGACCGCTCCTAAAATTTTTGCTCCCGAATACCACTATAAACCGCCTTGCAAATACCTGATACGCCGCCTTTCAATCCTTCCGGATTTTTAAATCCTTCGGTGCTTTTTAAGCTCTCAATGTAAGCATGTGCATCAGCCAAAGTATACCAGGCATTTTGTGTATCGGCTTCTGGCTGGATTCGAAATAACCATCCGCGGCCGTATGGATCTTGTGAAGCCAGAGAAGCGTTTTGTTTTGCTTCCGGATTAAAAAAGACAACTCCCGCAACCGGAGCAAAGATGTATAAAATTTTGCCGGTAATCGCAAATACCACTTCCTGACCAACCGTGACGGAAGCCTGGTCTTTGGCCAGCCAGTCCAGGTCATTGAGCCCCCCGGCTAAAATCAGGGCCGGCTGCGTCAGTCCGAAAAAAAGATCCTGATCCTGCATTTGGGCCCATAACCCTTGTTTTAAATCGTATCTTCGGTCATCTGGAAACTCCACCCGTTGGCCTAAAAATTTTTCAATGACTGCCATTTTCCCTCCGTTTTCAAAGACACAATGACTGTTGTCGAATTCGCTTCTTATTAGCGCTTTTAAGCAAACAATGTCAAGAAATCGGCAGGCAACGGGCTCCCGAAACAGCCTGCAGGGCGTTGGTCATCTGATTTTTTTCATAAAATCATCTTTTAATCTATTGACCGCCTTACAGAACAAATATTATACAATGTAAAATAGATTGTAAATGAAAGGGGTAGATGATGCCACGCATTGATCAGGATTGCCCGTGTACCGGGAAACATATGAAGCATTTTGCCGCACCGTGGATTCTGCTGACATTGATCAATCATGAAGGAGCGCATGGTTACAAAATCAAAAAGATCATGAATACGTTCACGCAAGATCTGGGAATTCCGTTAAATATTACCGGCCTTTATCGACACTTAGACGGCCTGGAAAAACGTGGCGTCCTTTATTCCGAATGGGATTCCCGGGGCAAAGGCCCGGCCAAGCGCAAATATTATCTGACCGAATCCGGTCAAGAATGTTTGCGCTACTGGATGCGCACCCTGAGCATGCAGTCGCTTCTGATCGGCAGGTTTTTCGAACAGGCCAAAAAGATTTTTCCTTCCATCCAGATGCCGTCGATACGCTTTGAAGACCGGCCTAAATCCCAGGAAAAACAACACCCATCCAATGCCTCAATCTCAAAACCACACAAAAACAAAAGACAGGAGGTCGCGCGATGAGTCCTGGCAAAGCGCTTTCAGTCGACAAACCGGTAAAGCTTATCTTTGCCGGCGGGTTTTTAGGCTCCGGCAAAACAACCGCGCTGGCATCCCTGGCAAAAAGGCTGATTCAGCGCGACATGCGGGTTGGTTTCATCACCAACGATCAGAGTGAAAACCTGGTCGATACCGTTATTGCGCGACAGATGCTCACCGAGCTTGGCGTACCGGTAGAAGAAGTGGTCAAAGGCTGCTTTTGTTGCAAGTTTGATGAATTGATCGAGCACGTTGAAAAAATTCTGGTCCATGATCCCGATGTGCTCATGGGGGAACCGGTGGGCAGCTGTACCGATTTTGTCGCTGCGGTGGCCAATCCGATCAAGATTCAATACAAAGGGGCGTTCCGTTTTGCGCCGTTTTCGATTATGGTGGATCCTGATCGGGTGCGGGAGCTCATGCTAAATGAGACCGGAACCGATTTTCCCGAGGATGTGGCCTATCTCTTTGGCAAGCAAATGGAAGAGGCTGACACCATTGTGCTCAACAAAGTCGATCTTATTTCCCAAGAAGAAGCGCAGCGCTTGGTAGCTGCCATTGGCGATCGATTTCAGGATAAAAAGTTGATGGCCGTTTCTGCCAAAGAAGGTACCGGGATGGATGCCTGGCTTGATGATCTGCTTTCCAACAGGCCGGGGGCCAATACGGTATTGCGGAAAATCGATTACGACCGCTATGCCCATGCTGAAGCCGTGTTGGGGTGGTTGAATGCCGCGATATTGATGTCGGCGTCAAAACCGTTTGATGCTTCGGATTTCGCGCGGACATTGATGCGGGAGCTGCGAAAAGATTTTAAGCAAAAGCAAGGTGAAATCGGTCACCTGAAGATGGTCATCACCAGCGCTGGAAAATCCATGTGGGCCAATCTGACACATCTATCAGCCGAACCCAGTATCAATGGAGAAGTGCTGGATCGACTTTCGAAAGCCTCACTCATCATCAATGCCAGGGTGAGGCTTGAGCCCGAGGATTTAGAGTCGATGGTGCGCGCCGTTTTGAACAGGGTTTCAAGGAAGATGGGTGTGACATCTGAAATCGATGATTTGCAGTGTTTTAGCCCGGCCTATCCTGAACCGCCGCATGTCATCCGAGAGTCACTTGAATGACGAAAGGAACATGACATAGATAGAGGTCAATTATGATCCGCATAGAAGTTATCGGGCTGGAGCCCCCCTGCATAAAATGCACCGAGCTGCTTGAAAATGCCAAAAAGGCGGCCAAGCATGCCGGTATCGAAGCCGAAGTGGTCAAGCTCTGGACCCTTTCAGAAGATGTGCGCCAGAAATACGGATTGCTGCTCAGCCCGGCGCTGGTTATAGAAGGTGTTGTCGTTGCCCAGGGCAAGGTATATAAACCTGAAAGAATCGCTGGGCTATTGCAAGGAGCGTAGTGTTTCGTGTTAAGTATTTGATATGAACTATATGACGCTATACCGGCAAGCTGTAATACTAAACACCAAACACCAAGTACAAAACACCCTTAAAAAAAGATGCTTTTCTGACTTTCCAGATTAGCGAGTTTGTGCATGAAGATACATATGATGACAGAGACCAAAAAAGATTGGCACCATATGGGTTTGCAGCTGATGCAAAAAGGCCAGTATCGAAAAGCGATTCAAGTATTCGATCAGGCCATTGACCACAAAATCAAATTGGCCGAAGCTTATTTTGAGAGGGGTGTGTGTTTCTATAAACTGGGCAACAACCGGCAGGCCGCAAATGATCTGGCGGCGGCCGCCCTGCTGGGGTGCAAGGCGGCCGAATTTTGGAGCAAATACGACAGAAAGAAATTTCTAAAATCCGATAAAGAAAATGAAGCTTAAGCTTTAGACTTGATTTCATCGCCGGATTCATCAAACAGATCGAGAATCGAATCAATCAGATTGATATCGGCTTTTTCCAAATTAACGATTGGATCCACACCGGCGAGATAGTATTCATCGTGATTGTGCTGTAAGCCGGTGCTTCCCACTACCAGACGGATATCTGAGCCGCCCTCTGCCTGAAGCGTGTTGGCCAACTGGTCGACTAATGCTTGATGGGCGGTATTGCTCACAGAAACGCATATCATATGGACATCGTTGTCAATTGCCAACCGGGCGGCATGTAAAGGTGTCAGGCCCTCAGGGCCGATATCAACGTCGAACCCGGATTCGGCCAAGAAAGCCGCCAGTGGTTTTGTCCAGTGGTTGGACTGATTCCATTCCAGGGAAACCAGAAGGATGCGCGGCCTTCTACCCTCCTGCTGAACAATCCTTGATATTCTTTTTTCTATTTGCTTAATGTTCATTTTTTCAATTTAAAAAAAAGGATTGCAGATGTCAAACGAATGCCAGCATCCATCGATCCGGAAAACAGCCCATTGCGTTTGGTGCATTGAAAATCCGCGACCCATATGGTATTTATCTACTATCGTATAAAAGTGACCAGTTGACGATTCAAACCGGAAATATCGTGCCGCAAAATTGAAATCCTACAGGATTGATGATGCCATCGAAACGCAAAGCCAAAATCATAATTGAGGTAATGTACAAAGCCGATTACTGCCTGCCATGCTTTTATATGGATGAAATGGTTCAAACGGTGTTGCCTAAATATGACGACCAGGTGGAATACCGCCGGGTTGACTTTATGATCGGGAGCGGCAAAGAGCGCTTTTTGGAACTCTCGCGCTATCTTTTTGGCACAGAAGGGGTTTACCAGCATTTCCGGCTGGCACCGGTGCCTTCTCTGTGGATAAATGGGGAATTGTTTTTTGATGCAATCCCGCCCAAATTTGAACTCGAAGAGGCCATTGAAGAGGTTCTCGATCAAAACAAGGCGGGTAAAAAAAAGGAAGGATAGCATGAAAACCAAACAGATTCATCTGGAAGTATTCCACGAAGGTGAGCACTGAATCCCCTGTGTTTACATGGCCCGTGTGGTCGAGGCAGTCGCGGCCGAATATGGCGATCAATTGCACTGGGAAAAAATTGTCACCAGGGATTTAGCAGGTGCCAAACGATATGCGCAATTTTCCAAATCTCTTGGTAGACCGGCGCCTGTTCCATGCATTGTCATCCAGGGTGAATTGGTTTTTGAAACAACGCCCGGTACCGAGCAACTGAAAGCCCGTATAGATCAATTTTTGCAAAATGGATAGAAGCCATTTCAAAACAGGCTTAACGGAATTTTGTTCTGGGTGGAGTCGGCCTTGTGTTTTTCCAAAAGGTCTTTTATGGCCCGGTTCACTTTTTGGTGATCTTCTAAGCTTAGCGGAAAGGACGGGCCGCGATCAGCTGTTTTGCCTTTATAAACCATTTGAATCTTTATGACCGGGATAAAGTCTGTACTGCGCTGCTCAAGGCCGATTGAAATCAGGTAGCCTGTTTCAGGCGGATGCGGGGGGCTGGCCGGAATGGTTCTTGATATCTGGGGAAAAAATGATCAACCGCCTCGGGTGCCAGGGGAACACAGGAGACGCCTTTACCCTGCTTGATTTGTTCAAATGTGGCCAGCCCCTCCCATGTTGCCGAACGCACAAATCGGTTGGTCAGCAGCATTCCATTAATATCACTTTGTTCAAATAGCCGCGTCATTACTTTTCTATCCCGATTCTGGCTGGAACGCCTTTTTCAAAATAGTGCTTGACGGGCTTCATTTCGGTAACCAGATCTGCGTTTTCAATCACACGTGAAGCTGCATGACGTCCGGTGAGCACCAGTTCCAGATCGGGGGGTTTGTTGATAATCAGAGCAAGCAGATCCTGGACTCTGATCAGACCGAATTTTGCGGCGACGTTGGCCTCTTCCAGAATGATGACCTTGTAGTTTTCTGACGCCATTATGGATTTGATGCGTTTGAGACCTTTTTGAGCCGCGTCGATATCTTCGGGCAGGGGTTTGCCGTCCGTAAAACGGCCCAGTCCGAATTGCTCCACGGTAATCATGTCAGAATACCGTCGAAGGGCCTTGATCTCGCTGTAATCACCCATTTTGATGAACTGCGCAATATAAACTTTCAATCCGGCACCCACAGCTCGAATAGCCAGGCCGATGGCAGCCGTCGTTTTGCCTTTACCGTTGCCAGTATAAACCTGTACGTATCCGCGTGTCTCTTCCTTATCCATCAGGATTCTCTACACTCCAGAATTTAAAGAACCATAACCATTTCGGCCAAAACATGCAATAAATTATACCTGTCACATCCTACGTGCCTTTTTTATGAACAGGTGAAAATTTTTGCAGTCAACGGCCTTATGTCTACTGCCGCCCTCGATGTTAAAATCCATGCCACCGCTATGCGGGTGGTCGTTGACGCCAGCATTTTTCTAAAAATTTTAATGACGCCTCCAGGTGCGGGTGAGAAAATACCTCCAGTGAAACCACCCCTTGAAATTTTGCCAGTAAATTCAGGGTTGCAGCGATTATTTTTTTGGGGAGCTGGTCGAGCGGGCCATGATAGTGATTTTGGGCAACACCATACAGATGGATGATTGTTATATTTGCCGAGTAGGTCTTGAAAAAAGCTTGCAGATCATCGCCACGTAAGATCAGATGCCCGCAATCCAAACAGACCGCAAGATCCAGCTCAGCAATAACCGGGGCCAGGATATCGAACGGATAATCCAGGTTTTCAACCGAAAAATGACGACCGGGGATGCCGTTGGCCACGATTGTACCCAGATTTTTGATCACCCGTTCCTGCCAGCTTTCAACCGATTGCGGTTCAAGTGAATTTTCATCATACGGCACGTGCAATGTCAGTGTCGTCGGAAATAAAGGCGTGACCCTTTCGACCACCCTCAGAATGGTATCGATGGCCTTTTTCTGATGGCGTGGATCACAGCTGCTGATGGATATATCTGTGGGAAGATGAACATTATAGCTGAGCTTAAAATCCGCTGCCAGGCTGGCAAGCTCGGTGATGACCTGTTTTGAAGGCAGGGCATCGGTGTGATTGCTTTCAAACAGCAACAGTTCGATATTTTCCAAATAGGGCCCCAGCATTTTGATGTTGGGTACGTAATCATCTGGATAGATGAACGAGGTCGTTCCAATGCTGAACGGAAAAACGCCTTTATAGGATTTGCTCAAGGGAGAATACATCTGGATCTAATTTATTCGTCAAGTAAAATAGAAATACTAAACAGTTACGAAAAAAGCTCAAGTGAGGCCTACATCACCACGAAGGCACGAAGGACACAAGGCGGCAAATATAAAGTGTCGTCTATTCTCTTCGTGATCTTCTTGTAAGCTTCGTGGTGAGATACATAAAGTTATATTCACCTCGAGCTTTCCATTTAGTCGCGAAAGTTTATTATTGAATCACAAAGCGGTTCCGAGCGACATCAGCAAAAACAGGCCTGCTTCAGTGATTTCCACCATTGCACCCAGCATATCGCCGGTAATGCTACCCAGCCGCCTTTTGTAAAACCATAAAATTAGACAAACGATCATAACAAAGGACAGGATGAGCCAAACGGCTTTCAAACCTAAAAGCAATGAAGCGCCGACGGGCAAGGCCAGGCCCCAGAAGTGTTTTAAGGCTAATTTTTGATCAAAAAAGGGTTTGCCGGTGCCGTCCGTGCGGCCATATGGTAAATACCGCATGCCAAATAGAATGGCGGATCGGGCGTAGGCCGGAACGGCAACCAAGACAATCATGCGCTGGGTATTCAGGCCGGCAATACCGCCCCATTTCACCGATAGCCCGAATAATACCACTACCAGACCCATGGTTCCGATCCGGCTGTCTTTCATGATTTCAAGCGCTTCATCGCGCGGGCGCGAGCTTAACAGACCGTCCGCCGTGTCTGCCAGCCCGTCAAGATGAAACGCTGCGCTTAATACGGCCAGCAGGATGACATCCAACAGAGCCACAATGGGTGCTGCCCAGAATTTTGCAACGGCGGCATCAAAAAGAGCCACCATCAGGCCCAATAAAATGCCGACCAGCGGGAAATAGGGCACCATTTTGGGGGGGTCAAAACCGCGTGTCTTCCCCAGCGGCAGGACGGTGATGAATTGAAGGGCGGCGATCAGGTTGCGCATAAGTTTAAAGGTTCCAGGTTCAGGGTCCAAGGTTCAAAGGTTCAGCTTCCCGCGTTCTTTATCTGAGTTGCCAGGCACCAGGTGCCAGGGGCCGGAACGATATTACGAGCCAACACCGAAATGTTAAGGTCTATATAGACGCTCAACTGTTAGAAGTGGTTTCAAAACCTCAGATCAGGTTCCCCGCTTAAAAGCGGGATTTCACGTCTGACCTTTTAAATTAAGGTGTTCAACAAGGCAAGGCGTAGACTGAGCGGGAAAGCGCAGCATACATGGGTATGTGAGCATTTACCGGAGGTCTGCAACGCAGCCATTGGGCCTCAGATGGGGATTTGAAACCACTTCTAGCCTTTGACGACGACCGGAATCCCGGCCACCATCCAGACCACTTTGCCGGCGATTTTGGCCACGGCCTGATTGACGAGCCCGATGATGTCTCTGAATTGTCGGGCCAGTTTGTTTTCCGGCACGATGCCGGTCCCGACCTCATTGGAAACCACAACAAGCGGGCACGATGCTGTTTTAAGCGCATCGATAAGCTGAGAAACGATCTCTTCCCAATTGTTTTGATCCGCGCTTTTCATAAAAAGATTGCTGACCCACAGCGTCAGGCAGTCGATGAGCATCACATCAGCAATCGGGCTGTGCTCTGATATGGCCTCCGCCAAATAGAGCGGCTCTTCGATAGTCGTCCAATGCTTGCCGCGTTCCTTTTGGTGCCGTTCAACCCGCAGTGCCATTTCTTCATCCTGTGGCAGACAGGTGGCCACAAAAATTTTTTTGTCTCCATTTTGATTTTGCGCTGTTTGCAGGCCGTATGTGCTTTTGCCGCTCCTGCAGCCGCCGATCACCAAGACAATTTCTTTCAAGGTTTCCATTCCCATTATGATTTTAAGCTTCTATTTAAGGGTCTTTACAATAAATTATTCTAATTAAGGTTTCAGGCGACAGGTGGCGGGTGCCAGGGTCAGTTAGAAGAGCTGACACCTGAACACTGACACCAATGATCTTTGCTAATTCTGATCAGTTACCAGCTTCATTATAGCTTCTATGTTGATATGCTTTTGAAAATGGTCGGCCAGCAGATCATATTGCCGGTTGCGGGCTTCGATTCCCCCGATGGCGGATACATCAATGCCGTTTAAACCGATGTGCTCGAGCCATGATTTCAGGATTGCCGGATTCTCAAACAGTCCATGTATATAAGTTCCCATCATTTTTGAATCTGCTGATATACACCCATCTTCGTCCTGGCAGGGGCTCTGGTTGCGTTCGCTAATTTGAAACAGCGGGTTTTGGCCCTTGCGGGTGGTCAGACCCATATGAATTTCGTATCCGATACCCGGCTGACGGTTCCAGGAAAATTGCGTCAGGGTGGTTGTCTTGGGTGCCTGTAAGACTGTTTCAATGGGCAGCAAACCCAATCCGTCGCTGATGCCGGGTTGGCCCTCCAATCCTTTTGGATCATCGACCGTCTTTCCCATCATCTGATAACCACCGCAAATCCCCAGCACATGACCGCCGGAATTTACATAATCGGTAATTGCCGTGCTCCACCCGGTAGCGTGGATCCAGTTTAAATCAAAGCGGGTGTTTTTCGAACCGGGCAGAATGACGGCCCTAAAAGCAGTCAGGGCCTGTAATTTTTCCAGGAAATACACATCCAGCTGATCCAAGGCCAGCAACGGATTAAAATCGTTAAAATTGGAGATATGCGGCAATCGGATGACCGCCACTGCCGGTTTTTGATTGCTTTGAATGTCAATTTTTTTAAGGTTTTCAATCACCACTGAATCTTCGGGCTCAATCTGGATATGGTGGTACCAGGGCAAGACCCCGAACACTGGCTTTCCCGATTTTTGCTCGATCCAGCTAACGCCATCTTTAAAAAGCTCGATATCGCCCCGAAAACGGTTGATGATGAAGCCGGCAATGCGTGCGCGTTGGTTGGGCTCAAGGCATCCCAGGGTGCCGATGATCTGGGCAAAGACACCGCCGCGATCGATGTCGGCCACCAGCAAAACCGGCGCATCCGCAAAGGCGGCCGTGCGGAAATTGACAAAATCCCGAGGCATCAAATTTACTTCGGCACAGGAACCTGCACCCTCAATAACGATCAGTTCATATTCTTGCCGCAATCGACCCAGGGCCTCACAGGCTGCCTTAAAAAGCCACTCATTGTCATTGTGGGCGGGCTTTGCCCTGCCGGATTCAACTACCGATCCTTGCAACACAACCTGAGATCCGATTTCCGCGGTGGGTTTGAGCAGAACCGGGTTCATGTCAACCCGGGGCGGGATTTTAGCGGCTTCAGCCTGAACGATCTGGGCGCGGCCCATTTCAAGCCCTTCGGGTGTGACCCCCGAGTTATTGGACATATTCTGGGCTTTAAATGGCGCCACCCGAACCCCGCGATTTGCAAATAGACGACATAGTGCTGTCGTCATAATACTTTTGCCAACCTCGGAACCGGTCCCTAAAACTGCGATACAGGATGCCTCTGCCTGATGCTTTTTTTTTGCTGCCAAGGCTTGTTTGAACGCCATCGTATCAACCAAATTTAGGAGGCGAAATTTTTATTTTAATTGAAAACGGACGGGTACTCTAACCCACATTTTTTTCTTGATGCCGCCTTCTGCTCCCGGCTCGAACAGCCATTTTCTGACAGTCGTCAGGGCTGTGTGATCTAAAATGGGGTAACCGCTTGATTCGAGCACCATTAGGTCATCCACTTGTCCGTTCTCATCCACCAGCACTTTTAGCATGACCATGCCTTCATATCCCATCCGGCGAGCCTTGTGCGGATAT
>JASFJF010000068.1:0-12820 GCA_050122255.1 Desulfobacterales bacterium | reverse complement strand
TTACCATCCAGCTGACATATTATCAGATCGACACCGGCAACCACAGTGAAATCAAGCGCAGGTATCGCCTGTCAGAACTGGAAATCTTTTTCAACGACCTGGTGACCCGTTACCTAAAATGGGCCGCAACCCTTGTTGACTGGTCCGACTGCCGCGACGCTTCTATTCAGGATTTGGAATTTCCATTTGCAGCCTACCGGCCCGGGCAGCGTCAGATGGCGGTGCAAGCATTTCGCACAATTCGCAATGGCGGACAGTTGCTGGTTCAAGCGGCAACTGGAATCGGCAAAACCATTGCCGTGCTCTATCCAGCTGTTAAATCCCTGGTTGAAAACCGCGACCAGAAGATTTTCTACCTGACCGCACGCACGACCGGCCAGATGGTGGCCGAAAAAGCCATTGCCGAATTAAGAGCCAAGGGCCTCCGGCTTAAATCGTTAACTTTGACGGCAAAGGACAAGATCTGTTTTTGCCCCCAGAGTGCCTGCCAGCCGGATGAATGCGAATTTGCCAAAGGCCACTATGACCGTATTAATGCCGCCGTCGAATGGATCTTCAAACAGGAAGCCTTTACCCGTGAACTGATTATCGACACCGCCAGAACATATCGGGTATGCCCGTTTGAACTCTCCCTGGAGCTGTCTCTATGGGCCGATTGCATCATCTGCGATTACAATTACAGTTTTGATCCACGGGTTTATCTGCGCCGCTTTTTCCAGGAAGAAAACGGTGCCTATATCTTTTTAATCGATGAAGCCCACAATCTGGTAGATCGTTCGCGGGAAATGTTTTCGGCGGAAATATTCAAACAACCGGTATTAGACGTTCGCCGACAGCTAAAAAAACAGCTGCCCCAGGTATTTAAAAGCCTTGGCCGCATTAATGCCTGGCTGGTCAAGGCACGCAAAAGATGCGAGGCGGCGGCCAACCCAATAGCAGAAGAGCACCCGCCTGAAGAACTGGTCCCTTTGTTGAAAAGCTTTCTTTTCATCACCGAACGCTGGCTGGCCAAAAACATAAAAACGACCTTTCGCGAGAGCTTACTCGACCTTTATTTTGCCATCTCGGGCTTCATCCGGGTGGCCGACCAGTATGACCAAAGCTACGCGACCTGTTATGAGAAACGAGGAAAAGACCTGAAAGTAAAGTTGTTTTGTGTCGACCCGGCCGTCCATCTCGAACGTGCCCTGCAGCGCTGCCGCACGGCCATATTTTTTTCAGCCACCATGACCCCCATCGCCTATTTCAAGCAAATACTGGGCTGCGATCCGACCGCACCCCAGCTGATGCTGCCATCACCCTTTCCGGGCGAGAACCTGGGCCTGTTCATCTGCGATCAAATTTCAACCTATTACCGTCAGCGGGACCGGACTGTGGATCAGGTCACTGAAGCGATTGCCGCCCTCGTCGGGCAAAAAAACGGCAATTATCTGTTATATTTTCCTTCTTACGTCTACATGTGCAAAATTTTTGATGTCTTCACGGCCCGCCACCCGCATATGGAGACCATTCTGCAAACGCCCGGCATGTCGGAACCTGAAAGAGAGGGCTTTTTACGGCGCTTTTCCCGGGACAACCCCCAAACCCTTATCGGCTTTGCGGTAATGGGCGGAATTTTCGGCGAAGGCATTGACCTGGTTGGCGATCGCCTGGTGGGGGCGGTGGTGGTCGGTGTGGGATTGCCGGGAATCTGTCTGGAAAGAGAACTCATCAAGCACTATTTTGCCAATATCTTGGATGCCGGTTTCGAATATGCCTATCTTTACCCGGGCATCAATCGCGTCCTGCAGGCCGCCGGTCGGGTGATCCGAACAGAACAGGATCGCGGTGTGGTCTTGTTTATCGATCAGCGCTATGCGCATTATCAATACAAAAGCCTGCTCCGCGAAGAATGGGACCCGGTCAGAGTGCAGGATGCCCGGCAGCTTGCCGATCGTCTCCAAAAGTTTTGGGATAGGCACTGACCGCTAGTTTTGCGATTTGCAGTTTTCGGATTAGGATCAAGGTGTCAGGCTCTAAAGTTCCGCCGTTGGCGGTTCAGGTGTCGGGTGTCAGGTGTCAGGGACAAATTGAAGGACTGACACCTGAACACTGAAACCATTTTTTACTGACACCTGACACCTGACACCTACTTTTAGCGGCTGTAAGTGCCCATCAACTGGCCCTCGGCCAGAATATGGCCTTGCATGGCCTCGAGCAGCTGGCCCTTGGTAATCCCGCTGTCCAGTGCAAGCATGGTGTCCAGTGCATAGAGCTTGAAAAAATAGCGGTGGATGCCGCCCGGCGGGCAGGGCCCTCCATAGCCCAATCTGCGAAAATCATTTGTACCATGGCGGGCACCGTTTTCCAGAGCAGCGTCCGACGGTATTTCGGCCGGCAAGCCGCCTGCGCCGGCAGGAATGTTAAACAGCACCCAGTGCACCCAGGTGCCCATGGGCGCATCCGGATCGTCACATATCAGCGCCAGGCTGGCGGCCCCTTCGGGGACACCGCTCCATGCTAAATCCGGGGAAACATCCGGCCCGTCACACGTATAACGGTTGGGAATGGCCTCTCCTTCGGAAAATGCCGAACTGGTTATAACAAGTGCCATGACAAACCTCCCGCTGTTTTCGATTACGGTTTTGACCCTCAAATTTTTTTTTGACACCCAGCCAAATTAAGAATATACTTAAATTTTCTGGAGGAGCAAATGAAATTTTCAGCTATCATCATCTGTATTCTGCTCACGGGTTTACTCAATAGTAACCTTTTCGCCGGGCAGGTTTACACCTGGACGGATGAAAACGGCAATCTGCACGTAACAGACACCCCGCCCCCTCCAAAGTCCAAAATCAAAGACACGCTCGAATACCAGGAAAAAACTGCCGCCGACATCCAGGCCATGCAAAATCGAAAAGATCAACGCACTCAGGAACGTAAGCAGGAAGCAGAAAGAAACCGCGTCGAAGAAGCCAAAAAGCGTGCCCGGGAAGCGGACAAAGCGGCTCAGGAAGCCGCCGAGCAAGCCAATCAAATTGCGCAGGAAGTTGACGTTTATGTCCGCCGGCTGGGCTCAACCAAAGAAAAAAGAAAACAATTCAGGAAACGAATCCAAAGAGAAATACAACGCGCCGAAGCGGCTCAGGAGCGCGCCAGACAGGCGTTAGAAGACGCCCGCCAGGCTGGCGAAGAAGCCCGTCGGATTGAAGAAGAATTTAACAATCAGCAGGCGCAAACACCATAAACGATCCGATCACCGAAACCAACTTTGTTAATTCGATTCCACGATCTCTTTGATCACCTCTAGCATCGGAGATTTAAGGGGCCGCCATCGGGGTTCGATGGCCCGGCCTTCATGCCAGGTAAAATCCACGACATCGTATTTTTCAGGGATGATGTGCTCGTTGTGCTCGCCGTAGGTCGTCTTAGGATAGTACTCGATATAAAGCATCCGGTCCGGTTCAATTTTAAACTGGCGAGCAACATTGGTGGCGATATGGCCTGTACAGCTGCGCACCGACATTCGGCTTTCCGGAATATCGGAGACAATGACAATCATCGGCCTGAGATAAGCCGGTCCGTCGGCTTTTTTTCTTTGCAAATCAAATATGCGCAGCCGGCACTCACCGCTGGCCAGACGTAATTCACCTCCCCATCCTTCCCACGAAAAATTATCATCATAAATCATCATGGCAGAACATCCAGAGTGAAGCGATACCTTCAGCAAATGGCGCGTATCCGGCTACCTGTCTGTTGCCTTGCACGGTGGAATATATTATATAGCCATCGCGACAATAATCGGATATGATTGGGACTTCAAAAAATGCCAAAATGAATATATACTGAATTCATGATCGCAAACAACCCTAATTTAACCTATTTGAAATTTGATGAAAAAGATTTCATCCTTGTCGGGACCGCGCACGTCTCGAAAGAAAGTGCCCGCTTGGCTAAATCGATAATCGAGCAGGAAAAACCGGATACGGTCTGTGTTGAACTCTGTTCTTCCAGATTCCAGGCCATTCAGCAAAAGGATCGCTGGCAGAATACGGATATCGTCAAAATCGTTAAAGAAAAAAAATCTTTTTTGCTGCTGTCGAATCTCTTGCTGGCCTCATTTCAAAAACGAATTGCCAAACAATTTGATGTCAAGCCCGGTGAAGAAATGATAGCGGCCATCGAGAGCGCTGAAACCGTCGGGGCCCAAATTCATCTTGCCGATCGCGATATCCGCACCACCCTGTCCAGAACATGGCGTGTGATGGGATTCTTGAGCAAATTAAAGCTGATTTTTCAATTGATGCTGTCTTTGGGGCAACTGGATGAGATCAAAGAAGAAGACATCGAACAAATGAAACAGCAGGATGTTTTGGAAACGGTCCTGACAGAAGTCGGCAAATCGTTGCCGGAAATAAAATCCATTCTCATAGACGAGCGCGACCAGTACCTGGCTGAAAAGATCCGCACAGCACCCGGCAATAAGATCGTTGCCGTCGTAGGCGCCGGTCACATTCCTGGAATTCAAAAACACTGGCAGGATGACATCAACACCCATGCGCTGGAAACGCTTCCGCCCAAAAGCAAAACGGTCGATATTTTAAAGTGGCTGATACCGGCTGCGATCATCGGGTTGTTTCTGGCCGGATTTTTTTATGGCGGGAAAAAGGCGGGCACGGATATGATTTTATGGTGGATCCTGGCCAACGGAATTCTAGCCGGTATTGGCGCCATCATCGCCCTGGCCCACCCGGCTACTATTGTGTCATCTATCCTGGCCGCACCGTTAACGTCGCTAAATCCTATGATTGCGGCCGGATGGGTTTCGGGACTTGTGGAAGCCTTTTCGCGGAAACCTAAAGTAAGGGACCTGGAGACCCTGCCGGATGATATTCTATCTGTTCGTGGATTCTGGAAAAACAACGTCACCCGCATCCTGCTGGTGGTGGTCTTTACCAATCTCGGCAGCTCGCTGGGGACCTTTATCGCCTTTCCGTTCATTGTCAAGGTTCTGATCGGCGCGTCACCTTAGTAGGGGTGTCAGGCTTTCGGAAGTTAACGTTAACCCCTTGCTATTCAGTTGAAATAATGGTCGCCGTTTTCAATGTTATCCGATTTCAGTCTTATGTTCCCTGGCGCCTGAACACCGACAGCTGACACCTCATTATAATAGCCATGAACTACCAAAAAAGATCCCATGCGGCATCGGCAATTAACACATGGGTGGCTCTCAGCATCCTTGGATCGCTGTTGACGGCCGGCTGCAGCGCGCGCACCACTCACCCCGCCAGGGAATCCATCCCCAAAGCACCCGAACTGCAGCGAATGGGCTATACCATTCAGGTCGGCGCCTTTGCAAACATCGACAATGCCGTGCGCCTGACGGCCAAATTGAAGCGCCAGGGCCTAGATGCCTATCATTTTCTAGACCGTTCAGGGCTGTATAAGGTGCGGTTTGAAAACTTCAGATCTCAAGCTACTGCCCGCAGCAGAGCGGATAGCATGCAGCGCAGGGGTATCATTGAATCATTTTACATTGTCAAACCGGATACGTTTGCGGCGTTGCCAGAAGATCGCAAATACAATCAGCAATTCAGGGAAAAAATCGTTAATACAGCTCAGCGATATGTCGGTGTGCCCTACCGTTGGGGCGGCGAATCGGCCCGCACCGGTTTTGACTGCAGCGGGTTTACGATGGTGGTCTATCGCTTGAATGGCCTGGACCTGCCGCGGTCATCCAGGCAGCAATGGAAGGTCGGAAAAAAAATTGACCGCCGCCAACTGCAAAAGGGGGACCTGGTGTTTTTTGCGACAACCGGAGGCAGCCGGGTTTCCCATGTCGGGATTTATACGGGCAATAATAGGTTTTTACACGCGCCGCGCAGAGGCAGCCGTATCAAAACATCATCTCTGTCCAGCCGGTATTTTAGTATCCGTTATGTGGGCGCCCGCTCCTACCTTTAGTGGTGTTACTTGTTTTAGGTATAACCAATCCTGAGACGTTTTATCTAGCGGATACTATTGATTTTTAGGCAAAATCTCTACGACGGTACGCTTTACTTGTTGACCGCTCTTGAGGGTATGGGTCTTTTTAACAGTCTTCAAGCGACCCTCGGCAAACAGCTGGATGCATTCCGGATAAAGCTGCCATTCCAGCATCAGACCCTTTTTCCGAATGCTTTCGAGAGAGTCGTCCGGAGCAATAGCAAACGCCCGCTGGCCGATGATCGGTCCGGTGTCTTCGCCGTAGTCAATAAAGTGGACGGTGCAGCCGGCAACCTTGCAACCGTAGCGAAAGGTATCACCGTATCCATCTGTGCCGGGGAATGCCGGAAGCAGGGCAGGATGTATGTTCATGATGCGCGGGTTGCTGCGATCCAGGTTGACTCGATCGATAAAATAAGGCGTCAGCGTTCTCATAAAACCCGCCAGCACCAACAAATCATATGAATGCCTGGCCATTTCAGCGAGCAGCTGTGCTTCGGCAATCGCGCGGCTCAATAAGAAGGAACGAATTTTGTCATCTTCATTCCAGCTCTGAACCAAGGTTTGTTTGGCCAGTATATCCTCATAGTCAAAATCGGTCGGCAACGCTACTGCAGCCGGATCGGTCATAGCCTGCTCAATAATTGATGCATAATCGACAACAAAGGCGGGAATTTTAGTCGCTGCAGTTCTTTTCAGGCCTTCGGACCGGAGGTTGTCGGAACCGATAAAGGTCACCTTCGCGCTGAGCTGACCATTTTCGCAGCTGTCCAAAATGGCCTGCAAATTTGAACCGCCCCCTGAAATCAGGACGCCGATACGAATTTTGTTTTTCATTATCAAAGCCTTTCGATTGCATGGATTTTCAGCAACTTTTAAATGTCAAGGGCTTTGCGTTGCTCATTTGAACCTGCTAGCTCATGTTGATGCTGTTTTATGCCACCTATGATGTGTTCAAATCAATGCTTAAGTTAAAACCGCTGCCAGTCGGCCAACATTAGAATAGGCTATTGCCTGCCGGTAAACCGGCTCCGGTCGATATGCGCTTATGCATTGACACGATGACGAACTTTCAATATAACCTTCTTTCAATTTTTGCATGCAAACGGCTAAGCCCGTAAGCGGCCGGAGCGGATGTGGATTGCGTTGGGTCAGCGGCTGGTGACCGGGGTGCCGAGGTTGACAATATTACCACGCATTACTATTATGAGCCAAATTTTATCTGTTATTGAAAGGATTAAATATTATGGCAGAAGGTATCATGGAAATTGATGATGGGAATTTTGAAACAGAGGTGTTGCAGGCGGATAAACCGGTTATGGTCGACTTTTGGGCACCCTGGTGTGGTCCCTGCAAAGCCATCGCACCTATCGTAGAAGACTTGGCCGGCAGCTTCGGTGATAAGGTCAAGTTTGCCAAATGCAATGTCGACAACAGCCCGGTCACGCCGAGTAAGTATGGTATCAAAGCGATTCCAACACTCATATTTTTTAAGGACGGCGATGTTGTAGAGCAGATTACCGGAATGGTTGGCAAATCAAAGCTGGAAGATGCGTTGAACAAAATTACCTAACGCTTAAAATCGACAAATTCAGTGTGCAAGGCAAATTTACAGAGACTCAAAACGCATGCGATTCACATTGATTATATCTCTGGTTGTATTGCTGGCCGCAACCGGATGTTCATCAGTTGAAAAACAGTTCAACAAGCTTTTTGGGATCGAGGATGGCGGCACCGCCCAGGAATTGGCTTGGGACGGTATGGATGCTTATGATAGCGGTCGATATGATAAGGCCATCGAAAAATTCCAACAACTTAAAGACTATTATCCATTTTCAAAATATGCCATCCTGGCCGAATTAAAGATCGCAGACGCCCATTATCAACGTGAGGAGTACGGTGAAGCTATATTTGTATATGAAAACTTTGAGCAGCTTCACCCTCGCAACGAAGCCATCCCTTACGTCATATATCAGATTGGCCGATGCTATTATGACCAAATCGGTACGCCGGATCGTGACCAAACGTCTGCGCAAAAAGCTTTGGAAACATTTAAGCGCCTGATGGATCAATTTCCAGGAGATCCGTATGCGGTGCGGGCCAGCGAGCACATCGACAAATGCCAAAAAAGCCTGGCGGGGCATGCATATGGGGTTGGCATTTTTTACTACAAGACCAAACACTATAAAGCGGCTTTAAACCGCTTTATGTCCGTTATTTCGAAATATCCAGATGTGGGCTATCATCAAAAAGCGCTCGAATATATTGCCCGATGCGAAGCCACCATCGCCGAGAAAGCGGAAAAAAAAGAAGATAAAAACAACACCTCACAAGAATAAGACCTTAGCAGGCGCAGACCCGCCTATAATTTAGATGGACAATTAAACAGCTCAACCTGATGCATCGCATATATTACCATCATGTTTGCAAACGACAATGCCTATCCATCGGCAATGTTGCGAAAAAAGCTTTACACGCGATTTAATATGGTGTACTTAGCCGTGTTTTTTGTTGTTATAAAGATATTTTATTTGAGTGTTGCTCCAAGGAGGGCAGATAATGTCAAAAATGTGTGAAATTTGTGGAAAGAAACCGATGGTGGGGAACAATGTCAGCCATGCCCACAACGTGACCAAACGACGCTTTAACCCCAACCTGCAAAGAGTGCGTGCCGTGTCCGGCGGACGGGTGAAGAAAATGATGGTCTGCACCAGTTGCATCAAATCTGGAAATGTTGTCAAAGCGAAGTAATTTATTTACGAATGCGATTCTTGAGATGCTTACGAAATGAAATGGCCCGCCAGCTTTCCTCCGCCTTGTTCTACAAGTGGAGATCTCACTTCGGCTATCTTATTCTTTTTCGCCGAATGCGTATAGTTCTTTTTTTCTTTCAATACCAAGATAGTCTGGCCTTTTTATATCCCGATCCCGTATAGTGATCCGAAAAATAACTGCAGCTGTCTTAATCAGGACGTCTTCACTACCAATAGATTTTTCTATGAAATCTTTAGCGAGCTTGAGTGTATCTCCTGTAAGACAAAAAGCATCGACAATTAGGATTTTAATTCGATCTTTCGCGCTCAGATTAAATTCTCGTCGATCAAAGGAAATGTGGTTAAATAAATTCTGATAATCAACGGTATCGCGTTTGCGCCATAGAGAAATGACTGGTATTTCTGGGTCTTCCGTAAGCTGCTTCGATAAGTACCCGGCTGCAATGAGGCCACTTCTTGCGATTCCTACGATCAAGTCAGGATAGAATTTAACTTTTGTTCCTGGGGGCACTATCTTTTCTAAAAGAATTCCAACTAATTCAGCGTCACGATCATTCTAAAAAAAATATCGCTGATATGGCGAATACGAGGAGATAGGCTGGTTTACTCCTGAGTCCCTCGACAACGCGCTTGAATAGCCCAAGATTCGAATTTTGCGCATCGAAATTCTTTTCCTTTGACACGTTCATGTCAGCCCTCCGAGTTACATTTCATCGGATAGTGCGTACCGATTATCGCCTATGAATTGGATGCGCATTATACATTACTTTCGATACGTTGTGATCCATAATGTATCACAGTTTAGGGTTAATTTTCAATAGATTGAGAGAAACCCAACTACCGCAATTTTGCATATATCAAACGAGTATCATAAGAATTTTGGTCTTTCAAAAGTTGTGTGTTGTTGCAGATATCAACGGTTTTTAGAACTTAAAGAAGCCAGTACCAATAGAAGTATATCTTTAATTTCATTATTCAGGTAGCCCCGCCATACGCATGGCTTCAATCTCACGTTTTAAGTCCTCTGGATTTTTATATAGTCGACCTTTGAGATATGATCCCAATGAAAATTTTGGATCGATCCTTAGAACTTCTGCAACTTCAGCTATGGCTTCCTCCTTACGTCCTAATAAATTATAGGTGGCGGCAAGACAGGCGTGTGTGTGCACATCTTCGGGGTTGATACGAAGTCCGTTTTTATATACTGAGACTGCCTCCTCATAGCGGCCCACCATTACATAGCAGCTACCCAAGGACGTCAGATACCAGGTATCAGGTATTGGGCTGAGACGTATCGCCTTTTTGAACAAAGCAATAGCTTCATCTGGTCTTCCTGCAAACTTTAGACTAAACGCTAACGCCGCATGCACGAAAGCTGAATTGGGAGCCATCGTAACAGCGCTCTCTCCTTCGGCAATGGCTTTATCGTACTGCCGTTTGGTTAAATATATTCGACCTAAAAAGGCACGGGCATCAGCATATGTGCCACGCAGAGAGATGGCTTTTTGTACCAATTCCTCAGCCTGTTTCAGAGACTGCTCCAGTGATTCGGTGCTTCCATACATCATATCCATCAGATGGGTCGCACTCAACATCAAGTAAGCATCTGCGTATTCTGGATCAAGAGAAATTGTTTCCTTTGCAAACTTTCTGGACAAAGCATTGCCTTCTTTATTCCATCGCCTCAACTGCACATTTGCTTGCATATATTTAAGATAGGCATCTAAATTGTCTGTACCTACGCCTTCTACAATAACTTCCTCTCCTTCCGTAAGCTGCACTTGTAAGGCGGTAATTATTTTTATTGTAATTTCATCTTGTAGAGCAAAAAGATCTTTCAGATCCCTGTCATAACGCTCCGCCCACATGTGATCCCCTTTTATGGCATCAATTAACTGGGCTGTAATGCGTACACGGTTTTCTGTCTTTTGGACACTGCCTTCTAATACATAGCGTACCCCCAGCTCCTCTGCTACCTGTTGAATCTTGACAGCTTTGCCTTTGTAGGCAAATGTCGAGTTACGGGCTATTACGAACATATCACGAACTTTAGAGAGAGCCATAATAATACTCTCAGTAATCCCATCGCTAAAATATTCCTGTTTCTGGTCGTCACTCATGTTGACAAAGGGTAACACTGCAATGGAGGCCTTATCAGGCAATGGGTAGGCCATTTTTTCAACCGAGGCAGGCTCTATTGCCGGTCTGCGCACGTAAAGCTGATATATGACCAGACCGATGGCGACAAAAGCGACGATGGCGGCTATCTCTGCCCACCTGCTTTTTGGCGCCTTATTCCCAACACCGATCAGCTTGCCGGCATCCCTTTCATCCATCAGCACCTTATAGACGCGGATAGGATCGGGGATGTTCTTGACCGTTTGCTCTCCTACGAACTGGAAGCCCAAGGATAGCTTGCCCTTGACCTGGTCAAAAGCGGTGCCGGATATGCAGACGCCGCCTGCGTCGGCGAGCGCCTCTAGGCGGGCGGCAATATTCACGCCGTCACCGTAAAGACGGTCTTCTTCATCAATGACATCGCCGAGATTGATACCAATGCGAAACTCCATCCTACGATTTTCAGGCAGCTCTGCGTTACGGATTTGAAATTCGTTTTGAACAGCCACAGCACATTGCACGGCATCGACCACACTGGAAAACTCGGCCAACATATTATCCCCTGGAGAGTCAACGACTCTGCCTCTGTGCTGTTTAATTAGAGATGATATGATTTCACGGTAAGACGCCATTGTCTTAACAGTATCGGTCTCGTCTGCTGCCATGAGCCGACTGTACCCAACTACATCGGCGCTGAGAATAGCGGTGAGCTTGCGCTTAAAACCTTCATCTGCCATATGGCACCCCGATGTTAAGGTTTCAAACAATGGATAATTCAGAGTAATGCTGTATCAGATCAGCAGCAGGATTCGATTCAGGAACTACAGGTCAGATAGAGAAGTGTATTTAGTTTTTATAAACAAATGGGTGGGATTTGGTCAATCATTTTCAAGGATTTTGAAACTGGTGTTATCGATAATATGCAAAATATTGCAAAATTTCAGATATCCTATTCTGATACCGCAGGTTTTTAAGGCCGGTCAATTTAGTTTGGATATTGGAGATATTTAAACCGTTAAACCTAATTTCATTTAGAGCTTTAAAATAAAATTTAAAAAGGGAAAATCGATTTGTTTATTTGCCACTCCGCACTGGCAAGACGCGTGTAGGTCCTGAATAAGACTGACGAAGCCAATATTCCTGGCCATAAGTAAAATTGAAGCGGGCAGCCTTGAACCCGCGAGTCTCTGCAGCCCAGAGACTTTGGGCAGATGTGTCTATTAGTTTAGGAACATTGTAACCACGCTTGTTTTTATATTTAGGGTTAAATAGACTTGAGAGTTCAGCCAAGGTCGGCAATCGCCAGTCTGTGTGGCCACCTCCGCTGTAATTTTGGCAATAGGAACGAGCGCCTTTCCAGTTTATGGGGTCTCCATTGTCCGTTGCTGCCCACATCAAACCTGTTTTGGTATCGGTAACCGTTCCATCTCCGTTGTCCACATATCGGTCTGAAGCCATGGCAGGTATAACAAACAAACTAATAAATACGAAGACACTAAAAACTATAATATTTTTTTGAGTCAACGAAATTTTTAAGTCAGCACTCATACCGATTTCCTTTGATTAGAACAAAACATATAAAATTAAGATATTTAGAATATTATCCAACTTGAAGATGTGTGGTATGAAATAGATATCAAAGGTAGGTGTTGCTTTCAAGACTGGTGAATTGGTCAAGGATGTAAAATTCAATTAAATACAGATGGTGGGAATTGTTTTGGCCATCATGACTGGTAAAATCATTCGTTGTTTTAATGGGTTACAGGTACCACCTGGATATCACAGCTTTTCGAAAGTCTCTGAAAGTTTGTATATGTTGGAGCAATCGTGCAGATGAGGCTTCCAAATGGAGTGTAGCGAAATTTGGATAGCCTCCATCTGACTGTTGGCAAATCCTGTTGTTACTTCTCTGGCGCTGCCTGAAGGGAAGCCACATCCCTGAACGACAGCTACTCGAATTCGAT
>JASFJF010000067.1:0-12852 GCA_050122255.1 Desulfobacterales bacterium | reverse complement strand
GGAACAAATTGATAACGGTCTTGGACTGATGAGCAGCGATATCAATCATGCGATTTTGATCCCTGCGGACTCTCGATGATAATGGTGACCGGGCCATCATTGACCAGTTTAACGGCCATCATGGCCCCAAAACGGCCGGTTTGGACCCGGATCCCCCGGCGACGCACGCCACCAACAAATGCCTCAAAAAGATCATTGGCTTTCTCGGGTTCGGCTGCATCGATAAAGGAGGGTCGACGGCCTTTACGGCAATCGGCCAGCAGGGTAAATTGAGAAACGGCCAACAGTTCACCTTCTGTTTCAAGCAATGATCGGTTCATCTTGCCGCCGGCGTCTTCAAAAATCCTGAGATTGATGATTTTGTTCACCAGATAGTCGGCATCTTTAGCCCTGTCATTTCTGGCGACCCCCAGCAATACCAATAAACCGCTTCCGATTTGTCCCACAACCTGATCATCAACGCTTACTGCGCTTTGTCGAACCCTTTGAACAACAGCACGCATACGGCACCAGCCCCATCGATAGTTTAGACAATTGAAATTACATATAAAAATGAAAATATCGATTTTTACGATCGTTTACATTATTATCACACGGTTTATTTGTTCAGCCAACAGATAAAAATAAATTTACCCTTTACGGCAGGCCGGCAGTTATGTCAAGATACCTCTGCTGAACCCCGAAATCATATGCGTGAACTCTCAAGATCCATGTAGCTGCCGGGCAGCTGCATTCTTATTAGTTGAAGAATGTGCGCTTTTAAGTTATAAATAAACCATATATTTAATTAAGTTTTTTTATATTATAAAAAAATATAAGCCAGGCGACCACAGCACTTGTAAATTTAGACTGCCTGAAAAATCAGGTTAAATAGCGCAACCGGGAAAAGCGTGCTTTGGCGATTGGCTGGGGGAACATACTTTGAAGAAAAATAACTTATATACGAAATTAAACCTCGTGTTCGGGCTGTTCTTTTTCTTTCCGGTTCTGGGATTTATCTTTTTTTTCATCAAATACGACATGCTCTCGGATACATGGGTGCCATTATTTTTTCTGGGTATCCTGGTGTTTTCATTTACCGGCTTTACCATTCTAAAAAAATTATTTGATAAGATTTCCAATATATCCGAGCAAATGTCGTCCAACTATCTGGGCGATTTTCCGGATGCTCCGCTTTCTTCAGGCACCGACGAACTGCAAAATATCGTCCAGTCTTTTAGTGCCATTGAACAACGCTTCAGCAACACCTTTCATGCACTTGAAAAAAAGGCCTCCGAGATCGCCATTTTAAAAGAGGTTTCCGAGTTATGCTTTGTCACTTTTGATCCGGAGGAAATTCTGCACATAACGCTAGAGCGAGCCTTGATGTTAACAAATTCGGACCTGGGATCGATTTTAACGCTCAACAAAAATGAAACCAAGACATTTCAGGTAAAAGCCACTGTGGGTCTGGGGAAATTTGTCAAAGCCGGCGATCGCATCGATTTTGAAACCAGCATTGCCAAATATGCTGTTATCAACAAATCTCCCCTGGTAGTGGAGGATATCGAGCAGGACAATCGCTTTGGCAGGGCCAACCTGGCGCATTACGGCACCAAATCTTTTGTCTGCATGCCGATAAAGACCAGCAAGGAGATCTTTGGGGTCCTGACAATTTCATGCCGACAGGATCGCGTCTACACCCAGGAGGATGTCGAAGTCCTGACGCCGCTTTTAAGCAACGCGGCCTTTACCTATGAAAATCTGCGCCTGCTTAAAGAAAACGAACGCAACACGCAACATTTGAAGTCGATTGAAAAAATATTCAAAGTACTGGTTTCCAGTTTCAGAGACACCGAATTGCTGCATGCGGTTCTCAATGAACTTCAAAGCGTGGTCCCTTTTGACATTGCATTTGTAATGACTCTGGATGATGCCAAGCCCGGTCAATTGAAGATCTTTGACTTGCTCATCAGTGGGCCCTCAAACCTTGTGCGAGGCACCAGTTATCCGATTAGGGATTCCATTCTTGAAAAAGTATTCAAACAGGAAAGCAGCCTTCTGGTGGACAATACCTGTTCGATGGCCAATGCGCTTGATCGGGAGCTTTTTGCCGATCAGGGTTGTACGGCCTGTCTGCTGGCACCGTTAAAAAGCGACGGTAACGTAACCGGGATTTTAGCACTGGCTGCTCATGATGTCGCTTTGTTCTACAACGCTCACAAGCTGATAACCTGGATTGCCAATGGGCTTTCGCTGGCCATTGAGCGGAATCGGCTGTCTGCGGCAGTCGTAAAAAGAAACCAGGAACTGGATACCATCCGCCAGGTCGGCAGCGCTCTGGCATCGTCTACATTTGATATCAGCAAAGTGCTAAAATACACCATGGACATGATTCGCGAGGTCATGAATGTCGAAGCCGGTTCTTTGCTTTTTCTGGAAGGCAACGAACTTGAAATTGCGGTGGCCTTCAACATTAAGATCAAATCTATGAAAAAGTTTCGGCTGAAAATCGGCCAGGGAATTGCCGGTTACGTGGCTGCCAGGGGTAAATCCATCCTGGTCAATGATATTGAAAAATCACCCCATTTTTTCCCGATGGTCGATGAGTCCACCGGGTTTAAGACCCAATCTGCACTATGTGTGCCCATGGTCTCTCAAGGGAAGGTCATCGGTGTGATCGAGGTTCTCAATAAGATAAATGGTGAGTTCGATACGGACGACAAGGATCTTTTACAATCTATTGCAACTTCTGTTTGTATTGCTTTAGAAAACGCCCGACTTTACAAAGAAACTGTCAGCATGGCAGAGCAAGAACGCGACATCCGGCATATGTTTCAGAAGTTTGTTCCCAAGGAAGTTCTGGATAAGATCATTTATGATTCTGAAGACGGCAAACCGGTGGTCGAAGAATTAAAGACAGTTACCTTGCTGAACATTGATATACGCGGCTTTTCAGAGCTTTCCCGCGAGATCGGCTCGCAAAAAACGGTCGCGCTTTTGAATAGTTTTTTTTCGGTCATGGGTGGGGCTGTCTTCAAACATCGCGGCATTGTGGATAAATATTTAGGCGATGGGTTTTTAGCCCTTTTCGGGGCACCGGTGTCCAGTACCAGGGACGCGGATAATGCCATCGCTGCGGGCTTTGAGATGAAAAAATCCCTTGATGCAGTCAATCGGTATTTGAAACGCAAATTTGATGCCACCGTCAGAATGGGCATCAGCATCCATACGGGTGAGGTCGTGGTCGGCAATATCGGCTTTGAGCAAAAAATGGACTACACCGTGATCGGTGATCCGGTCAATACCGTTTTCAGATTACAGAATCTGACAAAATCTTTTCCTAATGGCATCTTGATTAGTGAAAACACCTTGCGGGCTGCACGGACACGCCCACATGTCGGCCAGATAAAAACCTCTTCTGATCTTGCCGAGGAACTCGGCGACATGAAAGTATATGAATTGCTCGGTGAGAAAACGGATAAACCCTATGTCGTTGCTGCACGTTAACATCGTTATTGTAACCGATTTATTTCCAGTGACAACCAATTGCCGTCGGTGTTGTTCTCGGGTAAGCGAATATTTTGACTTTTATCAACAATTCATCCCATACATCAGGCTGAGCCAATACATCGCAAACGGATAAAATTGGGGTTATGACGGAGAAGCGCATGAAAGCAGCGGATAACCAGGGATTTCTGAAAGGGCAATTTCTGATGGCCATGCCCGGTCTAATTGATCCCAATTTTCACCAGACGGTAACCTGTATGTGTGAACACAACGCCGAAGGCGCCATGGGGCTGGTGATCAATCGCGTTCATCATGCGCTGACGGCAAAAGATATTTTCGAAGAGTTGAACATTAGTTGTTCACCCCGGGCCAATCACATTCCAATTCACCTCGGCGGCCCGGTCCATATTGCTGAAATATTTGTGCTCCATGGGCCCCCGTTTGACTGGGAGGCCTCTGTAATGATCACCCCTGATGTTGCCCTAAGCAACACAAAGGATATTATTGAGTCAATTGCGTTGGACAAAGGACCGGAATCATATATCATCTCGCTGGGTTGCGCTGGTTGGGGGCCAGGTCAACTGGAAGCCGAAATTAAACAAAACGCTTGGTTAACCTATCCGGTGTTTGAGGAAAATATTTTTAAAATGCCGGTTGAGAATCGTTGGGAGGAGGCCGTCAAGAAGATGGGAATCGATCCCAGGTTGCTTTCCGACAAGGCAGGTCACGCTTAAGCAGCGCGTTGGCTCTTAACGACGGGCTTGACTGGATTTGGCTTTAGCCTTGGTTTTTTTTTTCTTCAGACAGTCCTTGTCTTTTCTCACAAAAGCGCACAATTTCGGATTATAATATTCCTTGCAGTTAAGCGGATTATACAGCGGACATTCAGGGTGCTTCTCGGACATATACCTTCTTTCCCTTCTTCAATTAGATTTCCGAGGCCGAATAGGCGTTTATGTAGCACATAATAGCTGGCTTTACAAGGCATTATATCACAATTCAGCGGGTGCATAAAGGCACCTGCGAATCACACCCAGGAGACGTAGCCGTCTTCCTTTGCCCTCTTATTGTGATATCATTTTCATATTTTAGACATTACGCCTCTATGCGAACTTTTCGAACTTCTAATGAGCCGGGATGAAGAGATGATAACAGCAGGGATCGATTGTGGTGCCAAAAACACCCAGGCCGTTATATTGAAGGAGGGCCGCATCATCGGCAAAGCCATGCTGGCAACCGGCTACGAGCTGGAAAGGTCCGCTGAAGAATCTCTGGCGCAGGCGCTTGAAGACGCCGGCATTGTAAAAGAAGACGTCCATAAAATTTTTGCCACCGGATCCGGTCCAGAAGCACTAAAGGTCGCCGATCGCACGGTCAGCGAAATCAAGGCCATGGCCAAAGGCGCCCATTTTTTCTTTCCCAATGCCCGCACCGTCATCGATATTGGCGCTGAAGAGGGAAGGGCAGCCAAAATTGATGAACAGGGTAATGTGTCGGATTTTGTAATTAATGAAAAATGTGCGGCCGGAGCGGGCACTTTTATCGAGGGCATGGCCCGGGCGCTGGACGTGACCGTCGAAGAAATGGGATCGCTGTGTCTGCAGGCAGACAAAAAAATCCCCATGAATGCCCAGTGCGTTATCTTCGCTGAATCCGATGTTGTCAATTTGATTCATGCCCATACGGAAAAATCTGAGATCAGCAAAGCCATCCATGATGCCGTCGCCAGCCGGATCGCATCCATTATTCGCCGTATCGGTGTCAACGAGGATGTCGTCATGGTCGGCGGGCTGGGTTACAATCCCGGATTTATTGCGGCTCTCCAAAGGGAATTAAATATTGATACCGTCTACATTCCAAATGAGCCTGAATACGGCGCTGCTGTCGGTGCCGCTCTTTTAGCGGCCGAAGCACAAGGATAGTCCTTGGAGATATTTAGAATTTCCGTACGTTGAACTGGGAAAAACCCATAACGATGAATCCCCAACCTGTTTGTCGGAGACAACTGCCATGGCAGAAGCGCCAAAAAGGGAATACTGTCAATGGCCTGAGTCCAACTGGAAAAGCCCGCATATCCGATGGAATGAAGTCCGGTTTATCACCGTGGGCGTTGATGTGGGCTCCGTCAGTTCTCAGGCTGTTATTATGGCCGATGGGCAAATTTTTGCATACGGCAATATGCGCACCGGCTCTAACAGCCCGGAAAGTGCCCGCACAGTCATGGCATATGCACTGGCCGGCACCGATATGCCCGAAGATCGTGTGGATTACTGTGTGGGAACCGGTTATGGACGGGTCAATGTGCCATTTGCCGACCGCACGGTTACCGAAATCGCTTGTCATGCGCGCGGTGCCAGTTTCCTGTACGGCCCTGGTGTTCGTACGGTTCTGGATGTCGGCGGACAGGACATTAAAGCCATCCGCTGCGATGAAAAGGGCAAAGTCGTTCATTTTTTGATGAATGATAAATGTGCGGCTGGAACCGGGCGCGGCATGGAGGTGTTATCAGGCCTGCTGGGAGTACCGATCGTGGAGGTCGGTGAACGGTCTTTTGGATTTGAGGGAGTAGAACCGGCAGCGGTCACCAATAGTTGCGTTGTTTATGCCAAATCAGAGGCCACCGCCCTGTTGCGCAAAGGCTGGAGGGTAGAAGAGGTTCTGGCCGCTTACTGCAAGGCGATGGCCGAACGGATTTACGAGTTGGTCGAACGTCTGGGCGTCAAATCCGAATTTGCGGTTACCGGCGGGATGGCCAAAAATCGCGGGGTTATGGATCGGCTGATGCCCATGGTGGGACTCGAACGCCTGCAAACCCGCTGGGACACGCAGATTGCCGGGGCTGTCGGCGCAGCGCTGTTCGGCTTGAAGATCTGTCAAAAAGGCAAAGGCCGCAAACGCTAAAGGGTTTCCGTGTTCAGGTGTCAGCCCATCTCTTCGTCCCTGACACCTGACACCTAATATTGCCTGCCGAAGGCAAAGGCATTAGAGATACACCTAAATCCTGAGAATCTCTGAATATGGATAACCTAAAAATAACAATTGATGGGCAGCTGTTTGAAGTGCCAGAGGGGACAACGATTCTGGAGGCTGCCCGCATGGCAGGCATTTATATTCCCAGTTTGTGTTACCATCCGGATTTACCGCCCGCCAAAGATCGTCCGCCTGTTAAAGCCGTCTTTCACGGAGGCTGCCAAATCAAAAACGCCCGGCCCGAGCAGGTCAGCAAAGGCTGCGGCATCTGTGTGGTTGAAATCCAAGGACAGAGCGATCTGCTGGGCGCCTGTGGAACGGAGGCGGTTGAGGGCCTGGTGGTGACAACTCTAAATGAGCGCATCAAGGCCAAACGGCGCCAAAACCTGCTGCCGATCATGGCCCGCCATCGCCATGGCTGCCTGACCTGTGCCCAGCAGAACGGATGCCCCAGGACCCCGTGCTCCATTAATGTGCCGGAGGAGGAGCGCTGCTGCGATCAATTTGGGCATTGCGAGCTGCAAGATATTGCTAATTATGTCGGCTTCCCGGATTCAACACCCAGATGGCGACCCACAGATTATCCGGTATTCAAAGATGATCCCCTGTTTGAACGAGATTATAACCTGTGTGTTGGCTGCACCCGGTGCGTGCGAGCCTGCAACGATCTGCGCGGTATCGAGGCGCTGGGCTTTGTTTTCGATGAAAATAATCAGGTCCAGGTGGGCACTGTTGCCGAAACCCTAAAGGACTCCGGCTGTAAATTCTGTACGGCCTGTGTCGAGGTCTGTCCCACCGGCGCCCTGGTTGATAAATCAGTTGCGCCGGCCACCCGTGAAGCGGACCTGGTGCCGTGCACGGCCGCCTGCCCGGCCCATATCCATGTTCCCGGCTATTTAAGAATGTGTGCCCGGGGCTGCCGTGATAAAGCCCATGCCATCATTAGAGAAAAGGTACCGTTTGCTGGCGTTTTAGGCCGGGTATGTACGCACCCCTGCGAAACTGTTTGCCGCCGCGGTGAGGTCAATGAATTCATTGCCATATGCGCCCTCAAACGTTATGCGGCGGACGGTGATCGGGGCCTGTGGAAGAAGGAAAATAGCATTGCGCCTGACAGCGGTAAAAAAGTGGCGGTGGTGGGCGCCGGGCCGGCGGGACTGACAGCCGCATTTTATCTCCGGAAAAAGGGCCATGCCGTTACGGTCTTTGATGCCAACCCGGCGGCCGGTGGCATGCTGCGTTACGGGATTCCCGATTATCGACTGCCCCCTGATATCCTGGATAAGGAAATAGCTGAAATTCTGGCCCTGGGAATTAAATTTAAAACCGGCTGGGCCCTCGGCAAGGATATTACCCTCCATCAACTGACCGCCAACGGGTATAATGCCATCTTTTTAGCTGTTGGCGCCCGCAGCAGCCAATCCATTCCGCTGGATGGTTGTCATATGCCGGATCTGATTTGGGCGATTCAATTTTTGCGGCAGGTGGCTCTGGGCCAAAAGATCCAGCTTAAAGACAAGGTGGTTGTCATCGGTGGCGGCAATGTCGCAGTGGATGCGGCCATGACGGCGCGTCGATGTGGTGCGCTTGATGTCAAAATAGTCTGCCCGGAGGGTCTTGATGAGATGCCCGCCAGCTCGCGGCAACTGGAAACAGCCAGAACGGAAGGCATTGAGATTCTGCCATCCCGGGGGCCGGGTCGCGTGATCAACGAGGATGGCAAAATCACCGCCCTGGATCTATTGGAGTGCACCCGCATTTTTGGCGATGATGGCGAGTATGTCCTTCGGTTCGGACAAACCAGAGAGTGCATTCCGGCGGACCAGTTGATAATCGCTGTGGGTCAGGCCACGGATCTCTCGTTTCTGAAAAACAGCGTCCCGATAAAAGTTCGGCGCGGCCTCATTGAGGTCAACCCGGATTCGTTGGCCACAGATGCAAATAGAATCTATGCCGGCGGCGATGCGACCACAGCGGCGGGTACGGTTATTGACGCGATTGCGTCAGGCCGCAGGGCAGCAGCGTCAATTGATCAGGCCCTGGGTGGGACCGGTGATATTGATGAGGTTTTGTTTGCGCGTGGCAAACCGGATCCGTTTTTAGGAAGGGATGCGGGTTTTGCCGCCTGGCCCCGGGAAAAGATGTCGCAGTTGGATCCCGCCACCCGCATTCGGGGATTTGATGAAATCGCCAGGGGCTACCCAAATAAACAAGCCATGCGGGAAGCCCGACGATGTCTGCAATGCGATCTGCGGTTGCTTATGAGCTCTAATCCCGTCCCAGCGGCGCCGTGGCTGCCCCTTGACGAAGCGCATATCAACGAAATTCCTGAGTCCGAAGGGGTCCTTCAACTGCTGGATGCAGATCGCAATGTCCTGAGCATTAAAGGCACCCTTAATTTGCGGCAGGAGCTTTTAGCAGCCCTAAAAGATCATCAAAACGCGAGGCATTTTTGCTTTGAAGAAGATAAGATGTTTTCGCAGCGGGAAAGTGAACTGCTCCAGCAATATCTCCATCAACACGGCCGGATGCCCGACGGGCAAGGGGAAGACTTATTTTAGGTGAGTATCGGTTGCTAATTTATTGCTTTTTTTAAATTGATAAATGCACTGCGGTCAAAACCGAGTGTTTTAAAGAAGGAGAGCAAATCCGTTGAATCCCAACGCACGGATGTGTAGACTTTTTCAATTCCGGCGGCGTTGTAAATTTCAAAAATTTTGCGGGCCATTTCAGCACCGATCCCCTGGCCCATGTAATCGGGATCCACACCCACCGTTGCAATCCAGGCACTTTTTGTTTCGCCGAAACCGGCTGTCAGAATATAGCTAATCATAAACCCCACGACCTTGCCATGGTGCTCGGCGACAAAACAGGCTTCCTCTCCATTGCGGGCGTGGCCTGCGACCACTCTTTTAAAATCCGGTTCCACCGACCGCCGCGTAATGGCAGCATAGATTTTGGTGATCGCATCCGCATCATCGGCCTTCAAGCGTCTTATGTTAAAATTGTCCACGGGCACATTCCTTATCGCTTGGAAAAGTTAATCGGTTCTGATGATTTTGACCTTATGACCGACCCAATTGGGCGGAAGATAAACCCGACCGCTGTTGCCGCTGGATTTGACCCGCTTTTCAATCATCTCTTCGCCGTATATTTCAAATTTCACCTTTCTATTGGGTACGTCAGCAGCGAAATCCTTATTGTTCTCAACCGTTTTTTCATTTTGATTTTTTGCATTGGCCACGGTAACTTGCCTCTTCTTTCAAGATGCTTGTGTCAATAAGCGTGTTGGGGTCTTTCACTCGGTCTTAGATGGGACATATGTGAATAGGGAGAATCTTAAGATATCGAAATTACATGTCTAATTTATGGATTGCATTATGGTCAGATATCTAATAAAGCTACATTAAAGCTACATTGTATCAGAGTCAAGCAAAAAGAATATAAAAAAATCGAACAGAGCGTATGACACCATTTCATGATATCGCCAAAGATCCCATTGCCTATGCTCGAGACTGGAAAGCCCGTACTCGATCAAAGATCGTGGGGTATTTTTGCTCGTATGCGCCTGAAGAAATCATCTGGGCGGCTGGCGCCCTGCCGTATCGCATTTTAGGCGCAGGCCAGACGATGGCCCGGGCGGATGCCCACCTGCAGGCTTATTCTTGCAGTCTCGTTCGGGGTGCCCTGGATGATGTCCTCAATGGCCGGCTGGACTTTTTGGGCGGCACTGTCTTTCCCCATACCTGTGATTCCATTCAGCGCCTATCCGATATCTGGCGCTTGAACACCGGCTTTGATTTTCATCTGGATTTGGTGTTGCCGGTTAAATTAAATTCACACAGCGCCGAACAGTATATGCACGCTGTGATGGAAAAATTCCGTATCGATCTTGAAGCCGGCCTGGGGGTCAATATCGCTGAGCACGACCTAAAAAAAGCGATTGACACCTTTAACCGAATCCGATCTGATTTACGGCGTCTTTATGCTTTCAGAAGCCAGCGCCCGGCACCCATCAGCAGCACAGACCTGCATGCCATCGTCAAGGCCTCGA
Source organism: Desulfobacterales bacterium (assembly GCA_050122255.1). Lineage (GTDB taxonomy): Bacteria > Desulfobacterota > Desulfobacteria > Desulfobacterales > JAHEIW01 > JAHEIW01. The sequence continues at coordinate 2,339 of JASFJF010000067.1, read as the reverse complement.
TGGTAATGGACCGGGATGAACTGCGCCGTCGCTTGGCCGAGATTTGCGAAGGGCTTGATGCGCATCGAGCCCAATCCGGGATCGAAAAAGTACCCCTGGTGCTGACCGGTGGCGTTTGCAACATGCCGGATATTTACGAGTGCATAGAAGATGCCGGTGGGACTGTCGTAGGGGACGATTTTTGCACCGGTTCACGCTATTTAGGAGGCACCATGGATGTGCAGGATGATCCGTTGCATGCCATTGCACAGCGTTATTTCAATCGCATTAATTGCCCGGCCAAACACCGCGATTGTTTTGGCCGTGGCGATCATCTTCTGAAAATCGTTGAAAGTACACGGGCCCAGGGAGTTGTATTTGTGTTGATGAAATTTTGCGATCCACATGCGTTTGATTTTCCGTATCTCAAAGAATTTTTACAGCGCGCCGGTATCCCCAGCATGTTGCTGGAGATCGAGGAACGCCAAATTGCAACCGAGCAGCTGAAGACCCGACTTGAAGCATTCATCGAACATGTCTGAAAAGCAAAACAGCAAGGATCCGGACCAGGAAAAACGTAAGATCAAAAGCGTTCAGCGCATGAAAAAAATCATGACGGCCTACTACATGGAGGCTAAGACGGCGGCACAGGCAGGTAAAAAGGTCGCCTGGATCACCAGTGGCGGCCCAATTGAGCCGCTGATTGCCATGGATGTCATACCCGTCTATCCTGAAAACCACGGCGCCATGATCGGTGCGGCCAAAATGGGGGTTGATCTCTGCCAGCGGGCGGAGTCCATGGGATATTCACGCGATTTGTGCTCGTATGCACGGGCCGACATCGGTGCCACCGACATAAACGGTGGTCCCATCGGTGGATTGCCCCGACCGGATTTTCTGGTTTGCTGTAACAATATTTGTGGCACGGTGTTGAAATGGTATGAAATTCAGGCGCGACGCTTCGATGTGCCGTTATTTATTCTGGATACGCCATTTTGCCATACCGAATTTTCGGACGCGGCCAAGAATTATGTTCGGGCCCAGATCGGCGAATACATCGAATTTCTCGAACAAACTTGCGGTCAAAGGGCCAATCCTGACCGCATGGCCGAAGTCGGGCGTCTGGCTGTTGAGTGCCAGCGCCTGTGGCAGGCAGTGCTGGATACCACCAGGCATCGCCCGGCGCCATTGAGCGCCTTTGATGCTTTCTTTCATCTGGCTCTGATTGTCACTCTGCGCGGCACGCAAACGGCTGTCGATTACTACCGGGGGCTGTTAAAAGAGATGGAAGAGCGGGTGGCTACCGGTATAGGTGCCGTCGCCGGCGAACGCTACCGGCTTTTGTGGGATAATCTGCCGGTCTGGTATCGAACGCGCTGGCTGTCTGAAAAATTTGCCGCCCACGGTGCCTGCCTGGTGGCTGATACCTACACGTCAGCCTGGTGCAGCAATATGAAATACCTTCAGGAAGACAATTTTTTAGATTCGATGGCAGAAGGGTACACGCGTGTTTACTTGAATATCAGCGTGGACCAGATGGCGGAAAATATACTGCAGATGATCGCCAAATATAATGTTGACGGTCTGGTGATGCATTCCAACCGCAGTTGCAAACCCTACTCTTTGGGCCAGTATGATATCCAAAAGATCATTCAACGCAGGAGCACCATTGCAACCATGCTGCTTGAAGCCGATATGGTCGATGAACGCAACTTTTCAGAAAGTCAGATCGAAACCCGGATCGATGCGTTTATGGAGGTGATCAAGAATAGAAGGTGATAGGGTTATGGATTAAAATCAAATTTTTAAATCCGCAATCTGCAATCCGAAATAAAAGGAATGATCCATGATGACAGTGGGCATTGATGTGGGCTCCATCACCACCAAGGCAGCGGTTGTCAATGACGGAAAATTGGTGGCCGACACGGTTATATCTACCGGCTATAACGCACAGGATGCCGGAGAGAAGGTTTTTAAAAAAATCATCGTCGAGGTCGGAATCGATGCAACTTCCGTTGATCGGATTATTGCAACCGGCTACGGGCGTAAAAGTGTTGCCATCGCCGACAAGGCCATCACCGAGATCACCTGTCACGCTGCCGGTGCCCATTTTTTGAATCCTGCTGTCCGCTCGATCATTGACATTGGCGGCCAGGACAGCAAGGCCATCGCCGCTGATGCAAACGGTGGTGTTCAGGATTTTGCCATGAATGATAAATGTGCGGCCGGGACCGGCCGTTTTCTGGAGGTCATGGCTCGGGCGCTTGAGTTGGATATAAATGATTTTGGTGAAGTCTCGCGTAAAGCCGATACACCAGCTAAAATAAGCAGCTTTTGCACGGTTTTCGCCGAATCCGAAG
>JASFJF010000066.1:0-12888 GCA_050122255.1 Desulfobacterales bacterium | reverse complement strand
ACCGTATTGCTCTAAAATATGCTGTATGGTGTCTGCCAAACAGACCATTATTACCAAAGAGCATGATGCGTCCGTAGAGGCCACCATTTTCTACAATGACCTTAAAGCCTACGGCAAAGGATTCTGGGAGTTTTACCGCAAAGCCAAAGAAAACGAAGTGTGCTACGTCAGGGGCCGCCCATATGAGGTGGTTGAAGATCCCCTGACCCAAAATATAACGTTGCGCTACGAAGACCTGGATACCGGTGATTTGCAAACACACGCGGTTGAACTGCTGGTGCTGGCCACCGGAATCATGGCCAACGATCGCAATAAAAGACTGGCCAAAGCCCTTAAACTCAAACTGGATGATCTGGGGTATTTTAAGGAAAAAGATCCGCTCTTGTCGCCCCTGGAAACGGATGTGGACGGGATCTATTTGTGCGGCGGTGCCACCGGACCGATCGACATTGCCGAATCGGTGGCGCAGGCGACTGCTGCCAGCATGAAGGCAGTTTTAAGCAGAAAAGACGTTAATTAGCAGATAGAATATGCAATTGGTGATGTTGCTCTTATAAAATTCGAAATCCGAAACACGAAATTCGAAACAATTCCAAATTTCAAATTCAGAATGTTGCAAACTTAATTTATTATGGTTTCTGTATAAGATTGTACGGAGTTTTCAGCTTGTCATTTTGAGTTTAGAATTTTGGCCATTCGAGTTTGTTTAGGATTTCGATATTCGATATTCGGATTTTTAATGTCCTACATAATATAAAGTAGCGCTATAAGAATATATCATTCATAACTATGAAATATTAAGGAAAAATTGATGAGTGGTGAAGATATCAGGATCGGTGTGTTTGTCTGTGACTGCGGCACCAATATAGCCGGCGTAGTGGATGTGCCGGCGGTGGTGGAATTTGCCAGGGGATTGGAACATGTGGTTCTGGCAGATGAAGGTCGCTGGTCTTGCTCCGTGGACTATTTATCCAAAATGCAGGATCTGATCCGGGAAAATGATATCAACCGCGTGGTTGTTGCCAGTTGCACGCCCCGAACGCATGAGCCGCTTTTCAAGAGAACAACCAAAGAAGCCGGTGTCAATCCCTATTTGCTGGAATTTGTGAGCATTCGCGAGCAGGTCTCCTGGGTGCACATGAAAGAGCCTGAAATCGCCACGGAGAAAGCCAAAGACCTGGTTAAAATGGGCGTGGCCAAAGCAGCGTTGCTGGAAGAAGGCCAGGAAATTCGATTGCCGGTTAAAACCGATTGCCTGATTATCGGCGGCGGGATGGCCGGCATGAATGCAGCCCTCAGCGTTGCCGATCAGGGATTCAACGCCCATATCGTCGAAAAAGAAATCGAGTTGGGCGGTTTATTAAACCAAATCTGTTTCATTTCCCACGACAACCATAAATCACCGGCTGCCAGGGTGGTCGGGGCCAGGGCGGACCAAATCATGACGCACCCCCGAATTAAGGTCTTTACCGATACACAGGTGCAAAAAATTGACGGTTACATCGGCAATTATACCGTAACATTAAAATCCAACGGTGGTGAATCTAAACAAAATCTGGAAATTTCGACGATTATCGTTGCCACCGGCATGCAGGAAATCGAACCGGACGGTCTGTTTGAGTACGGCAATGATCCCCGCGTCATCACACAGCTGCAACTGGATAATAAGTTAAGAGACAAGCAGTTGGAAGATGTGAAAAATGTGGTCATGGTCAGCTGTGTGAATTCCAAAAATGAAACCCGGGGGTGTTGCAAAATCGGCTGCCATGCGTCTGTCAAAAACGCCATTGCTATTAAGCAACTCTGTCCGGATGTCAGCGTCCATATTCTGTATCGCGATATGAGTCTGGTTAAAGAAGAGGGCACGGCCCAACAACTGGCCAAGCGATTGGGGGTAAAATTTTTACGCTTTCCAGATGACCGCTATCCAGAGGTTCACAAAGAAAACGCCGACCTCAAAGTTAAGATATACGATCTGCTGGTCGCTAAGGAATTCGAACTTCCTTCAGATCTGGTTGTCCTCACCACGGCCTTTAAGGGCAATGAATCCGTTGAGCAAGTCAAAGGGTTACTCAAAGTATCCACCAACCCGGATGGATTTTTCCAGGAATCGCATGTCAAACTGGGTCCCCTGGAGTTTGCCACCGACGGCGTTTCGCTGGCCGGATGCGCAAAGGCACCGATGACCTTCAAGGAAAGCAGCGAAGAAGGTTTCGGCGCTGCCATGAAGGCCTCGATCCCCATGCAAAAGGGCTATATCGAAACCGAAGGAATCGTTGCCGATATTGATTTGACAAATTGCTGCCAGTGTGGTCTCTGCTCCAAACGCTGTCCGTATAGCGCCGTCAAGGTGGATGCGCAGGAAAATCCGGACGTCATCAAAGCCCTTTGCAAAGGATGCGGGCTATGTGCGGCTGACTGCCCGAACGAATGCATCAGCATCGTCCATTACTCGGACGACCAGGTTTTTGCCCAGGTTAAAGCAGCACTCGAAGAAGCGCCGGAGGGAAAAATTATCGCATTTGTCTGCCACTGGTGCGCTCTGGGCGGCGTTGACATGGCCGGCGTCAGTCGACTGCAGTACCCTTCAAATGCCCGTCTGATACGCGTAATGTGCTCGGCCCGGGTTTCGACGAAGATGATGCAGCGGCCGTTTGAGCTGGGTGCTGCCGGCGTGCTGGTGGCCGGCTGCGAATTTCCAACCTGCCACTACATCGAAGGTAACTATGCTGCAGAAAAACGCCTGAAACGCGCACACAAAAAACTGGCCAAGGCCGGCTTTGATCCGGAAAAATTATGGAATGTCTGGTGCTCGGCTGCAGATGGACCCAAGTTTGCAAACACCATGCGCACAATGGTAAGGGACCTAAAATTAGCATAATTTGCCAGGAAAACCCGAGCACAAAGCACGACATTCGAAACAAATTTTAAATTCTAAAGCCGAATGCTCTAAACAGTTTTGGATTTCAAATTTCGATATTCGAATTTTATAATACGCCACTATGTACAGGCTGTTTAAAAATCATGACGGATAGTCAAAAATTTGCCGAGCGTTTCAATGATATAGAGATGTTTCGCTATTGCGAGCAGTGCGGGCGCTGCAGCTCGGCCTGTCCGATCACCGGGATCAATGGCTTTAATATCAGGCGCCTGGTGCGACATGTTGAGCTGGATTTGATTGATGAGATCGCCGCATCGAGCATGCCGTGGTTTTGTGCGATCTGCGGCCGATGTGAAGATGCTTGCCCGAATGGCATTAAAATTCTTGAGATTACCCGCACCCTGCGGGCCATCGGTCCTGAAAAACAGATCCCAATAATGCCGCAATGCACGCAAGCCTGTCCGGCGGGCATCGACGTACCCGGTTACCTGCGCTTGGTGGCGGAAGCTAAACCTGACAAAGCCTGTAAACTGATCATCGAAAAGGCCCCTTTTCCCGGTGTCTTAGGGCGGGTATGCACTCACCCCTGTGAGACGGTCTGTAAAAGAGGGCAAGTCGGTGATGCGGTATCGATTTGTGCTGTCAAGCGCTATGCAGCCGATAAGGCCGGTGACCTGACGGAATGGATGTCAGCAGCAGGTCCGGATTCAGGAAAGAAGGTGGCTGTTATCGGAGCCGGACCTGCCGGTTTGACAACTGCTTTTTTCCTGAGAAAAAAAGGGCATCACGTGACGATATTCGAAGCCCGCGAGAAACCCGGCGGTATGCTGCGCTATGGGATTCCATCGTATCGGTTGCCGGAAGATGTGCTCGACAAGGAAATTGAGTATGTGTTGAGCACCGGAATTGAGTTGCGGACCGGTCGAAAACTGGGCGTGGATTATGAAATCGATCAACTCAAGCAAGAGGGATTTAGCGCCGTATTTGTGGCCGTTGGCGCCCAGCTCAGTCGTAAAATCGAGATAGAGGGCTCTGATCTGGATGGTGTTTACTGGGGCGTCGAATTCCTGTCTAGTTTAGCTGAAGGCAAAAAATTGCCGGTCAAAGACCGGGTGGTCGTCATTGGCGGTGGCAACGTGGCCGTAGATGTGGCTTTGACGGCACTGCGCCTCGGGGCCAGGGATGTCAAGCTTGCCTGTCTGGAAAGCCTGGAACAAATGCCTGCCAATCGATGGGAAATCGAACAGGCCCGGCAAGAAGGTGTCGAAATGTTGTATTCTTGGGGGCCTGAAAAAATATTTGCAAATGACGGCAGGGTCGACGGCATCCAACTGGTGCGCTGTACATCCGTATTTGATGAAGAGGGCAACTTCTGCCCTTTTTTTGACGACACCCGCAAAAGTATTGCAACCGATCAAGTCGTCCTGGCTATCGGTCAGGCCAGCGAGACGGCCTTTTGCCAGGAATTTTGTTTTCTGGATGATCAACGATCGTTACCGCTGAACAATGGACTGATTGCAATTGACAATACCACCCAGGAAACCGAAATGCAGGGTGTATTTGCCGGCGGTGATGCCGCCAATGGCCCGGCGACGGTCATAGAGGCCATCGCCGCCGGACGCCGCGCTGCGATTTCAATCGATCTATATTTAGGCGGGGATGGTATAATTGAATTGGGAATCGGGAGTGTCGAATGTCGAAGGGGTCGACCCGATTATGACGGTAAGCGTGAAACCGGATTTGTGGAGCTGAAGCGGGTTGAAGTGCCATCTCTGCCCCTTAGCCAAAGATATGAGGGGTTTTGCGAGGTTGAGCTTTGCTTCAGCGACGATCAGGTAAAAAGCGAAACACATCGCTGTCTGCAGTGTGATCTGGAAATCTGCTTGGTTAAACAAAAGCGGATCGAAGAGGGCAGTAGCTGAATGTTTACCATCATTTTTTGATAGTTTTTTTGTCACTTGATCGGCTTAAATAAAGCGTTACGTTAAACTACGATCTTTGAATTATAATTGTAATTAGGGAAAAAATATATGGAAAAAGATAAATTGCTGGAAGGCAAACGCATCTTGATTGTCGATGATGAGCCCGATGTGCTGGATACCCTCGAAGATTTGTTAGCGATGTGTATCACGACAAGAGCTGCGACATTTGATCAGGCCGAAGCATTACTGGAAGATCAATATTTTGATATGGCCATTTTGGATATCATGGGCGTTGAAGGATATAAATTATTGAAGATCTGCAACCAAAAGCGCGTCATTGGCGTCATGTTGACAGCCTATGCCGTGACACCGGAAAATATCAAAAAGTCTTACGATGATGGGGCGGCCTCATTTGTTCCCAAAGAAGAAATGCACAACATTACCACATTTCTAACCGATATTTATGAAGCCAGAGAAAAGGGCAAGAGCCTGTGGTGGCGCTGGTTCGACCGCCTTGCAGATTATTGCGAGCGCAAATTCGGGCCGGACTGGCAAAAAGAACACGGCTTCAGGGTGAGATAATGCCATAATTTGAAAAACGGATTTTTTCTAAACATAAGGGCGGCGTTTCAGATTGTATTGAAACGCCGCACTCATATGTTTTTAATTGCTTCCGTCAGTGTTCAAAACATCCGTTCATTCGTGACAGTCATTGCCTGCTGATCATAGGATCTGCAGTACAGAATGCCCTCCGGATGCCCTTGAAGACATTTATGCGACAATTAAGTCAGGTCGAAACGGTCAAGGTCCATGACCTTGCTCCACGCCGCTACAAAGTCGTTCAGGAACTTCTCCTGGGAGTCCTCACATCCATAGACTTCCGCCAGCGCCCGGAGTTGGGAATTCGAACCGAAGATGAGGTCTACACGCGTACCGGTCCACTTAAGTTCGCCCGTTGCGCGATCACGACCCTCGAACACGTCATCGTCTTCTGAGGCTGCCTTCCACGTCGTGCTCATGTCGAGCAGATTCACGAAGAAGTCATTGGTGAGCGTCTCCGGCCGCTCGGTGAAGACGCCATGCTGGGATTGTCCAAAATTGGCGTTCAAGACGCGCATGCCGCCAACGAGAACCGTCATTTCAGGAGCGGTCAGCGTCAGCAGTTGCGCACGATCAACCAGCATCTCCTCTGCTGATACGGTGTATTTGGCTCTGAGGTAGTTGCGAAAACCATCTGCTTCCGGCTCCAGAATGGAGAATGACTCAACATCGGTTTGTTCCTGCGACGCATCCGTGCGTCCCGGCGTAAAGGGAACGGTCACATCGTGATCGGCCTTCTTCGCAGCTTGCTCGACGCCTGCGCATCCGCCCAGGACAATCAGGTCGGCAAGCGAAACCCTCTTCCCGCCTGATTGTGCGCCGTTGAACTCTTTTTGGATTCCTTGTAGGATCTGCAGTACGGTCTTGAGCTGGGGTGGCTGGTTGACTTCCCAATCCTTTTGCGGCGCAAGACGGATGCGCGCCCCGTTCGCCCCGCCGCGCTTGTCAGAGCCGCGGAACGTGGATGCCGACGCCCAGGCGGCCGAGACAAGTTGAGAGACCGAAAGTCCCGAGGCAAGGATCTTGCCCTTGAGGTTGGCGATGTCCGAATCGTCGATCAGCTCATGATCGACTGCAGGCACCGGGTCTTGCCAGATCAACTCTTCCGCGGGAACCTCCGGGCCGAGATAGCGCGAGCGGGGGCCCATGTCGCGGTGGGTCAGCTTGAACCACGCCCGGGCGAAGGCGTCCGCGAACGCTTCCGGGTTTTCGTGGAAACGTCGCGAAATCGGCTCGTAGATTGGGTCCATCCGCATCGCCATGTCGGCGGTGGTCATCATGGTCGGAACCCGCCTCGACGGATCTTCCGCATCCGGCGCAAGGTCCTTGTCGGCCACGTCCTTCGGCTTCCACTGCCAGGCGCCGGCGGGGCTCTTTGTCAGTTCCCACTCGTAGCCGAAAAGCATATCGAAATAGCCCATGTCCCACTGGGTGGGTTTCGGCGTCCAGGCGCCTTCGATGCCGCTGGTGATCGAGTCCCTGCCTTTGCCGCTGCCGAAACTGCTCTTCCAGCCGAGGCCCTGCTCCTCGATGCCGGCGCCTTCAGGTTCGGGACCGACAAGCGCCGCATCGCCAGCGCCATGACATTTGCCGAAAGTGTGTCCTCCGGCGGTGAGCGCAACAGTCTCCTCGTCGTTCATGGCCATGCGCGCAAAGGTCTCGCGGATGTCGCGGCCGGAGGCGACCGGATCCGGATTACCGTTGGGGCCTTCCGGGTTCACGTAGATCAGGCCCATCTGCACGGCGGCAAGCGGGTTTTCGAGCTCGCGGTCACCGGAGTAGCGCTTGTCGCCAAGCCACTCGGCCTCTGAGCCCCAGTAAATGTCCTCTTCTGGTTCCCAGATGTCCTCGCGCCCGCCGCCGAAACCGAATGTCTTGAATCCCATCGACTCGAGCGCGCAGTTACCGGCAAGGATCATCAGGTCCGCCCAGGAGATTTTGCGGCCGTATTTCTGCTTGATCGGCCAGAGCAGGCGGCGCGCCTTATCGAGGTTGGCGTTATCGGGCCAGCTGTTAAGGGGCGCAAAGCGTTGGGTGCCGGCCCCCGCGCCGCCACGGCCGTCGCCGGTGCGGTAAGTGCCTGCGCTGTGCCAGGCCATCCGGATGAAGAGCCCCCCGTAGTGACCGTAGTCGGCCGGCCACCATTCTTGCGAGTCGGTCATCAGCGCAAAGAGGTCCTTCTTCAGGGACTCCAGGTCGAGTTTCTTGAATTCCTCAGCGTAGTTGAACGCCTCGCCCATCGGATTGATCATGTGGGAGTTCTGGTGAAGAATCTTGAGGTTCAACTGGTTCGGCCACCAGTCCCGGTTTGATCTGCCACCACGGGCAGTGGATCCTGTTGTTGGGCTCTTGCTATCTTCGTTCATAATGTTTTCTCCTTTCTTTGTCTGAATCTAAGCACCTTACTGCGATGAATAGAGTGTTTCGGTGCCCATCTGTCTAATGAACTTTAGCGGACATATCGATTGTTTTTAGCGGCAATGGGGAATTTGAAGGACCGCTGTTAGAGCATCGCACCGTTTTTCGAGCGCAAAATCTGTACTATACTTTCTCTGCCAGACAATTGCTGCATATACCGAAAAAGTCCACCCTATGATTTGTAATTTTAAAATGAGTCTCTAATGCGACCTCTTTTTTCATTTCATCCAGGAAATTCAGATCTGGATCGACAATTTTTTTACACTTGATACAGATGACGTGTGGATGGGGGGTAGGCTTGTTTCCATCATACCGATTACTCCCATCCGGGAACCCGAGCTCAAGAACTTCACCAAATGATTTAATCAATACAATATTTTTGTATACGGTGGCCAGACTCATTGTCGGAAAATCCTTTTTTAACTGGACATGGATATTTTCAACACTGGGATGGCCTTCACTTTTGGCAAGAATTTTGATGATCGCCAGCCGCTGAGGCGTTATCTTGTGGCCATTATCCCTTAATTTTTGGATGATGGTTTCAAATCTTTCTTTATGGTCTGTCAAATGAAGACTCCTTATCCTAAATAATAATTATTTTCCATTAACATTAATTTTCCATCCAGTCAACGCCCATTACAAGTGAACACGCTGTTATAGTGTGAATGTTTAATAATCTTTTTGATGCGATAAAAGAATAAACGTTTTTACTTGACAATACCACATTGTGGTGATACGTGCAATTAAGTCAGGTTAGAATTTGGATGTCACAGGTAAGAATTCCTTCAGCTTGCATCCGAAGTTTATTGTCAAGACGATCGCCACCAAAAATCTGAAATGACGTCTTCCAAATGACCTAACTGACCCTGTCTTACCAACAGATGGAGAAACAAAAATTCCCCCGATCTACACAAAATCGAAGTTAGGAGGTGATTTGCATCCAGGGCATGGAAACAAAATTGATTCAATAACACTTTTGGATGGATTAAACCTGAATCATCCATCAGGAGAAAACAGATGTTTAGAAAAATCATTTTGGCTTTCAAATTTAGCTCTGCGTGCCGGTCGGCACTGGAAAAAGCAATACAATTAGCGCTGGAAAATGATTCAGAACTTTTAATCTTTCATGCTTTGGATTACCGGCTAAAAGAAATGGACCAAAGTGATCCAGAGCTCATTAAGATCACCCAGCAAATGAAAGAAAAATTCGAAACTGAGGTAAAACCACATCTTAACGATTTTCCCAAATTAAAATTTGATTTTTCACCAACGGAACCGGGACTGGAAATTTGCAAAATCGCACGCCAGAATCAAGCCGACCTGATTCTTGTCGGATGTCATGATGAAGCCGGCAAGCAGAATATAACGCGGCTGGATTATGTGGGCATGACGATACTTGAAAATTCACCGTGTCCGGTTATGCTTGTGCCGCCATGATTTGATATTTACGAAATTGTTGGAACAAATTGTGATATTTTATCAAATTACAGACTTTTATAGGGTTGATTACCGTCAACTATTTTGCGGCTTTTCTCCGATTTCGTTCATTAATGATAATTTCGAGCTCTTTACTCATCCTAAAATTTGTCAACAACTCCAAAAAAAATTTAATGAATATTGAGAAGCCAACCATTCAGCGTGCAGAACCAGACAATGCCGCCTTCCTGGCAAAGCTGGCTGAAAAAACCTTCAGGGATGCTTTTGCCCGATTCATTAACAGGGAAGATTTTGAAAGCTACGTGGCGCACTCCTTTACAGAAAATCAGATCAGAACCGAGCTGCTGGATAGTGCAAGCACATTTTTTATTGCCAGAATAAAGGATAGATGGGTAGGGTATGCCAAACTTTATCAAGGCCCGGCTCCGGATTGCGTCCGTCCATTGCCGACCATTGAGCTTGCCAGGCTCTATTTGATGCAGCCATATTTAGGCTATGGTATTGGCGCTGCTCTGTTGGAAGCTTGCATCAGTTACGCCCGCGGCAAGGCATTTAAATCGATATGGCTGAGCAGCTGGCAGGAAAACCACAGAGGAAATGCATTTTACGCAAAAATGCAGTTTGAAAATCTGGGCACTAAAACCTTTGCAATTGGATCCGATATCCAGCAAGACTATATTTTAGTTAGACCGATGCGGTTATAACATTTTCGCCGGTAGCCACAGGGCCAGCTGGGGAAATAGCATGGTCATAATCAGGACGATCAGTTGAATGAGGACAAAGGGCGGCACGGCCTGCCAGATATTTTTGGTATGAACCTCAGGTGGTGCCACCCCTTTCATCAAAATCAGCGCCCATCCAAAAGGCGGGGTTAAATAGGCGACCTGCATATTGAGGATAAAGACAATCGAAAACCAGACCACGTCAAAGCCCAGATAGACGGCGATGGGAATAAAAATAGGCGCACAGATGGTTAAAACGGCATAATCATCCATAAACATGCCGAAAATGAGCAAAATGATTTGCATGGCGATCAGAATTAGCCAGCGGTTTACGGGCACGGCCTGGACAATGCCCATGACCATATCCTGGGCGCCGGCGCTGGTGTAAACCACGCCGAAAAGAGTGGCCGCGACCAGTATCCACAATGCCAGACCGCTGATTTTCATGGTTTCAATACAGGAATCCGAAATCACTTTCCAGTTCATGCGGCCATAAATAACGCACACCATAAAAGAGCCAAATGCCCCGACGCCGGCAGCTTCGGTCGGGGTTGCAATCCCTTTAAAAATGGATCCCAGTACCAAAACGACCAGCAAGGCCGGCAGGACAATATCCTTAAGAGAAGCCCAGCGTGCCTTGCGGGTGGTTTCTTCTTCGATCCTGGGCGCCAGATCGGGTTTGAGATAACACCGGATCAGAATATAGATGATGTATAGCATGGCGGTTATAAAGCCGGGAATAGCACCGCCAAAGAAAATTTTTCCGATGGATATCCGCGAAATATAGGCGAATATAATCATGATGATGCTGGGTGGAATAATTTCCCCCAATACCCCTCCTGCCATTACACTGCCGAGTGCCAGAGATTTGTTGTAGCGCTGTTTGAGCATGGCCGGCACGGCAATGAGTCCCATGGTGAGGATGCCCGGGCCGAATCCACCGCACATGGCCAGCGCAACACAAACACCGACCGATACGATGGCAAGACCGCCCCTGATGCCTGAAAGCCACAAATTGAGCGCGCGGAAGAGGCGATCGGAAATGCCGGAGTGGATCAGAAAGTTGCCCATCAGAAGAAACAGCGGAATGGTGATCAGTCCGGGGTCGGTTATCTGCCGGTAGGTGGTGGTGGCAACGATAAATAAATCGTTTGGTCCACCAATCAGCAAGGTGATAAAGACACTGATGCCGCCAAGCGCGAAAACAACCGGGACGCCTAAAGCCAGAAGAATCAGTAACCCTCCAAACAACAAAACCGTCGTCAGCTCAATGCTCATATTCAACATTCTTCCGTTTTAACACTTAATTTAACCCATGAAGGTTCTGATAAAGCGTTTTCAATCATCGCCTCTGCGAAAAGCGGCAATACCCTCCAACAAGAACAAAAAAGCCACGACGGGGATCAGCAATTTAAAGGGGTACCATGGAATTCGGAATGCCCCGGCGGCCTTTTCGTTCATCATCAATGAGTTCCAACCCATCCAGGCGCCCTGCCAGACGAGCACGCCCATAAATGCAATAAAGGCCAGCAAACCGATCCATCTGGCAACTGCCTTCAGTTTCTTCGGAAAGTGATCGTACAGTATTTCTATTCGGATATGCTCACCTTTAAACAGAGTATAAACCCCCGCAAAAAGGATAAATATACCGAATAACTGTCGGTTGAGGAGCCACCCCCAGACCAGTGGACGGTTAAACACATACCTGGCCACAACGTCCAAAGTCGTAATGAGCATGATGATAAAGACGAGATAACAGGTGATTTTGCCCGCTTTTTCAGCGATGACGTCAACCCAGTCAAAAAAAGCTTTGACGGTTTTGAGCATGTCTTAAAACCTTTGAGATCGATTAGATGTGCTTAGATAAAAATTACCAGGAGGGTGGAAGGCCACCCTCCTGGTAACCGCGCTTGCAAAGTCGGCGATTGGTTGTCACCGCTTTGACCGATTTTTATTTCAGCGTTTTTCTCCAAGCTTTGATGATCTCGATACCCTTGGCTGCGGCCGGGTCTCTTTTTCCGATCTTGTCCCATATTTGATAGGCAGCTTGCTCATGCTTTTTATCACAGGCGTCATTGATGGGGCTGTTGATGACTTTGCCGGTTTTGACCAGTTCGGCGTTTTTCTTCAGCTCGCCTTCATAGAACTTGTTAAGGTCATGAAAATACTGTTCGGCCGCATCGCTCAGCGCTTTTTTGAGATCATCCGACAACTCGTTCCAGGTATCCAGATTCATCAGGATATGCCCGACGACAACATCGTTCTGTCCGCCCAGGATGCGGTAGGGGGCCACCTCGTGCCATTTGAGCCCGGTAGTGGCGCTGACATCCCACTGAGAGGCATCGATGGTGCCGAGTTTCAAACCCATGTAGGTCTCCTCGCCACTGATATAGGTGCCGCGTGCTCCCAGCAGATCGTAATAGTCCGACCATGAGCCTTCTACCCGGAATTTCATTCCCTGCATATCATCGCAGGAAGTGACTTTTTTGGTGGACATCGTAAAAATGGGTCCGTATGAATGGACATCCAGCCAGTACAGTCCCTGTTTGGCGTATTCCTGGCGCAGCAAATCCGCAAATCCGGTGTTCATGAAGAAATCGCGAATTTGCTTGCCGGACTCATAAACATCCGGTTCGCCGGGAAGGTTGTAGGCATAGGGCAGGCCAAACTCCACTTCGCCGATAGGCACGATCCCACCCCACATCGCGGCAACCGCATGCAACATCGTCAGGGTGCCTTTCTGGGTCGCCTCAAACAAATTCTCTACCGGTACAATTTCAGGTGCCGCGAACACCTGGATCTTTATGCGGCCCTTGCTGTTTTTGTCCGCCGCAGCTGCAAATTCATTGAGCAGTTCCATGGAGTAATCCCCACGCGGATAGGCGGATTGTATTTTCATGCGGTATAC